>CAYNVC010000273.1:0-4387 GCA_964400615.1 uncultured Anaerolineales bacterium
CACCAACGACGATTGTCGATTGTTACCAGGACGTAGAAAAACACAGATTGATCGAGCCATGTCTGCGAAAGTCAGCGTTAATCTGCGTCCCGGCTACAAATTTCTTCCCCGCATCACTCTGCGCCGGGCGTGAACGTCGCCCCAATCCGGCGGAACAGAGGGGGGATGGCCTCCGCGCCCACGGCCCGCAGCCGCAGCACGTAGAGGTGATAATCTGGCCCCTGCACCACCAGCGCCTCCCCAGGGCCGTCGCCGGGCCAATCCTCCCGAAACAAAAGCGCCGCCTGACCCTGCCAATCCGTCTCCTCGTGACCTGTCACCTGGGGGAAAGCGCCCGGCTCGTAGGTCGTCTCCAGCATCACAGTCGCAGCGTCGAGCGTCAGTTGCTCGACCGGCCCCGGCGCCCACCACAGCGACAGTTCCCCGTCGTCGTAGCGCCAGACCCGCATTCCGGCTACCTGGTCTCCCTGGGCTGCCGTCTCGGCGAACTCTTCCGGCACGTGTACGTCTGCCCCGGCGGGCAGGATGACGCTCAGATCACGGAAGGGGACAGGGGCGGGCCGGAAAATCACCCTCCGTTCCCCCTCCACCGGCAGCGCGGAGTGGACGTACACCACCAGTTGCCAGTCTCCCGCCTCCGGTTCGAGCGGGAACATCAACGGCTCTGCGGCGGCGTACAGGTTCCCCTCGCGCGGCGCGAGGTCGCAGAGGGGCCGGAAAGTCTGCCCGCGCGGGTCCAGCACCAGGGCGCGGACGGTCGCGGTCACGCTGACGCCCGGCGGGGGCAAAAGTTCGACCTGGATGTCCACCGGTTGCAGCGCCGAGACCTGCTCCGGCCAGTGAATGGTCAGGGCAGACGGGGGAAGCGGCGTGGCGGTCGGGGTCGGGGAGGGGAGCGGCGTGGGCGGAGGGGTGGAGGTAAGCGTGGGAACTGGGGCCGGCGGCGGGGCGCAGGCGGCCAGAGCCAGCAGGATGCAGGCGGCGATAGCGCGTCTCATTATTCCTCGTGGGGCACGACTCTGATCGTCGCCCGGTCACTCGTGTTCGCGTTGCCCGCCGCGTCCACGGCGATGACGTAAAATGTATGCTGCCCCAGCGACCCAATCGGCCAGTTGACGTTGAACGGGGCCACCGTGCGCACGGCAAAGGGCTGCAATCCTGCCGGCGGGGGGGTATCTTTGCCACCGGGGTACTCGTAAAACTCGACCCGCGCTATCGAATAATCGTCCACATCGGCGTTGACGTTGGCCCACTCGTCGTACCCCGCCTCGTACTCGGAGCCATCGTCCGGGTAGGTCAGGGCGAGCGTGGGGGAGATGTTGTCCACCGTCACCTGGATGGTCGTTTCGCGCAGCGCGGTCGAGTGATCTACCACGCTGAGGCGCAGGCTGTAGAGTCCATCCAGGCCGGAGGTGTCCCAGAATTCGAGCAGGTTGTGGTCTACCTGGTTGCCGTGGTCGGGGCCGATCTGAATCCACTCGCCGGGGTTCATCCCCTGCCCAAAGAGGACACGGTAATAGGCAAAATCGCCCCCTTTGGCGTTGCCGGTGATGGGGACAGTGTGCCCGACGTAAGAGTAGGGGCCGGGGCTGATGATGGCAACGTCGGCATCGTTGCGCGTGGGGCCGTAGACGGTGTCGTACTCGGTCGGCGGCGTGTTGGGCCGCCTGTCCTCCGGCAGGCTGGCGATCCAGTCGGCGGCCTCCGGCGGATAGACCTGGTAAACTTGCTCGTCGCACAGCTCCGGCGGTGTATAGACCGTACACAGCTTGCCGGTCTCGCGGTTGACCCGAAAGGTCTGGTGGATGTTGCATTGCTCGGTCGGCTCGGTGCCGGGGATGAAAATCTCGTTGACCGTGGGGCAGTTGGGGCCGGGCAGCTTGCCGGAGACGGCGCAGACCGTCCTGTCAATCAAGCCATCGGGCCGGGTAAAGGGGATGATTTCCTGATCCTGGAGCGCGTACTCCATCACCGCGTGCCAGACCGGCGCTGCCCCACGCAGGCCGGGCAGGTTTTTCATCTCGCTGTTATCGGAATTGCCCACCCACACGCCGGCGGCCAACTGCGGCGTAAAGCCAATCGTCCAGGCATCCCGAAAATCGTTGGTGGTGCCGGTCTTGGCCCCGGCGGGCCGGTCGTTGGAAAGCTCCAGCGCGTTGTTCATCCCCATCCCGGCCCAACGGGCCTGCCTGTCGGAGAGCATACTGTCCATCAGATAAGCCAGTTGCGGGGAGATGATGTCGCGGCTTTCCGGGTGATCGTACTCGTAGAGCACGTTCCCGTTGCGATCCTCGACCCGCAGGATGGCGGCAGGGTTCAGTTCACGGTACCCGGCCCGCTGTTGGTCTTCCGGCACAGGAGCGCCGTACATGCGGCCCTCGTTGGCAAAGACGCTAAAGGCGTAAACCATGTCGATCAGGTGCACCTCGCCGCCGCCCAGGGTCAGGCTGAGACCATAGTAATCCAACCCCCGGTCGAGCGTGTTGATGCCCATGTGATGAGCGGTGCGGATCACGTTGCCTACCCCGGCCAGGTAGAGCGCCTCGACGGCCGGAATGTTGTAGGAACGGGCCAGCGCCAACCGCATGCGCTGCGGGCCGTGATATTTGCGGTCATAGTTCTCCGGCACGTAGGGGACGCCGGTGGGTTGTTGGAAGGCGGTGCGCACGTCGAGAAACATGTGAGCGACGTTATCCCCCTGGGCAAGCAGCGTGAGATAAGTAAACGGTTTGAAGGACGAACCGGGCTGACGGAACCCGTCCACGGCGACGTTAAAGCTGCCGTCTATGGACTTGTCCCAGTAATCGAGGCTCCCGACCATGGCCAGAATCTCACCGGTGGGAGGGCGGATGACGACCACGGCCCCGTTGTTGACGTTGTGGTCTCGTCCCACGTCGTAGGAGCGGAGCGGCGGCAGGAATTGGGCCGCCTGGCAGCCGTTGGCGAGCGCGTCCTGGATGACGGCCTCCTCATCCTCGCCGGAGAGGCGGCGGATTTGGGTGCGGAGCGCACACTGGGCCTGATCCTGCAATTCTATATCGAGTGTGGTATAGACCCGCAGCCCGCCCCGGTATACCAGTTCTGGCCCGAACATGTTTTCCAATTGCTTGCGCACATAGACGGAAAAGTGGGGGGCCTGGATGTCGTATCGCTCCGTCAGATGGGCCAGGTCCCAGGGTTCCTGCTCGGCGGCGACCGCCTCCTCGTGTGTGACGCAGCCCTGAATCTCCATCGCGTCGAGCACCAGGTGTTGGCGTTCGCGGGCCTTTTCCGGGTTGTCGAAGGGGTTCATGCCGGGGAACTGGGGAATGGCGGCCAGCGTGGCAGATTCGGCCAGTGTCAGGTCGCTAACGCTTTTGCCAAAATAGACCCGCGCCGCGGCCTCGATGCCATAGGCCAGGTTGCCGTAGAAATTGGTGTTCAGATACCACTCCAGGATTTGCTCTTTGCTGTATTTCTGCGAGATGCGGTAGGCCAGCAGAATTTCGGTGATCTTGCGCTCGTAATCCTTCCACTCTGGCCCCTCTGCGCTGACGAGGCGCTGCTCAGGCGCGATGACGATGTTTTTGATCAATTGTTGGGTGATCGAGGAACCACCCTGGATTTGCTGGCCCCGGACATCGGCCCATAGCGCACGGGTGAGACCGCGCACGTTGACGCCAGGGTTTTCCCAATAATTGCGGTCCTCCAGGGCAACCGTGGCGCAGACGAGACTGTCGGGCATTTGTTCCAACGTGACCCAGGTGCGGTCGCCGCCCTGCGGATCGATCACCTCGTAGAGCAAGTTTTGGCCGGAGCGATCATAGATTTTGGTGGTCTCAAAGTTCTCGTCGGCGGCTTCGATTGACTCCGGTTCGGGCAGGTCGCGGGTAAAGTAAGCGTATGCGCCGACGACGCCGCTCACCCCCCCGATCCCGGTTCCCGCAATCACGGTCATCACCGCCAGCGCCAGGATGCCGAGGACGCGGAGCAACTGGCTCACGCCGGTCTTTTCCCGGACGCGGCGGCGCTGGCGGTTCTGCAAGACGACGTAACGCACGATACGGATTGGTGTCATAATTTGTTCCTCGTGATACGCAGTACGCAATACGTGATACGTATTACGTATTGCGTATTGCGTGACGTGTGAATCGTACCAGAAAGTGGCCGGGTTGGCAAGTCCACGTCCGGTGTCGGGTGTCCATCACTTTTGCGCCGGATGGCAAGCCTTGCCACGGATCGCGGGCATCCTGCCCGCATGCGACCAGGATGGCGAGCCTTGCCACGGGGCGCGGGCGTCCGCGTCTGCATCCGTGCGGCCAAGATGGCGGGCCTTGCCACGGATCGCGGGCGTCCTCGCCCGCATGCGACCAGGATGGTCGCGTTCCGGGGCGCGGGCGTCCGCGTC
>CAYNVC010000274.1:0-4378 GCA_964400615.1 uncultured Anaerolineales bacterium
TTCTCAGGCTGGTCCAGACCCGCGTATCGTGAATCAGTGCGCGGCTCGTGACGCTGTATTGCAAGCCGGTGCTGCCAGCGACGCCGGGCAGGGCCTCGATGCGCTCGATGTCGCGGGCGCGGATCTTGTCCCGGTCAAAGTAGAGCCACAGGTGAGCGCCGTCCAGTTCCTGAAAGGAGCGGTCGTAGGGAGCGCCGATGTTCATCAGGGTAGCCAGGGCCAGGGTCAGCAGGGTCGAGGCGGCGACGATTGTGACGGTGATGAGGGCAGAGACGAGGGGGCGGCTGGTTACGTCGGCTTTGATTTTGCGCCAGACTGCATCCATGGGACACCACGCGGCTAATCTGAATCCATCAGGCGTTGGGCGATGCGTTTGGCGTCGCCGCCCGGCATACGGCCAACTACGAGACCATCACGGAGAAACAGCACTTGCCTGGCTCTGGCGGCGGCCAACGCATCGTGTGTGACGATGAGAATCGTCTGCCCCTGGCGGTTGAATTCGCTCAGGATATCGAGCACCTGCCGCCCGCTGGCGCTATCCAGATTCCCCGTTGGCTCGTCGGCCAGTAACAGGGTGGGGCGGTTGATGAGCGCCCTGGCGATGGCGACCCGTTGTTGTTGGCCGCCGGACAATTCCCAGGGGTGTTTTTGAGCCTGGTTGGTGATTCCCAGCCTTGCCAGCAGCTCGTCGGAGCGTTTACGAATACCCTTCTTGTCCTTTTTGCCGGCCAGCAAAGCGGGTAGTTCTACGTTGGCCCGAACCGTCAGGTTGTCGATCAGGTTGAAAAACTGAAAGACAAAGCCGATGTGTGCGCGTCTGAATTTAGCCAGGGCTGTTTCGTCCATCGTTTGTATGGTGTATCCGTCCACCGTGATCGAACCGCTGGTCGGTTGATCCAGCCCCCCGGCCAGGTGCAGCAGGGTGGACTTGCCGCTGCCCGAAGGCCCCATGATCGCTACAAAGTCACCGGCTGAAATATCCAGCGAAACGCTCTTGAGCGCCTTAAAAGTCACGTCGCCCATTTGGTACGTCTTGGTGAGGTCTGCAATTTCGATCAGGGTGCTCATGGCAGCGTATAACACGTCCGGTCGAACACTTTTTCGAACCCGCTGATGCGCAGCAGGCGCTCGAGGGGTGTGCCGGATTTTGTCTGCCCCATCAATGTGTCAGCGCCGTGCTCGCGTGCGTCTGTCGCGGCCCTGATTGTCAGGTTCGTGGCAGCGCCGCTCTTGCGGTACTCTGGTAACACACCCCCACTGCCAAAGACGCCAAACTTTTCGTAGCGCATCAAGGACATGATCCCGGCGGGCTGTCCTTCTACCAGGGCCAGGTAGTGGTGGATGTTGGGCAGGGCCAGGGAAGGCTCCAACAATTGGGCCATGTAGGGCGCAAAGGCGACCGGCATGCCGAACGCGGCCATAAAGATTTTGGCAAAAGTCACCGTCTCGTTTTTGGTGATCGGCCTGACCACTATGTTGGGGAAGGGGTCTGGGATCTCGATATCGGCCAGGTGTTCCAGGGCGATCCAGGCTTCCTTTGCTTCCTGTTTCACGAACCCCTGCTTCGACAATCGCTCCGCCAGATCGGCCGGCGTGCAGGCTGGGGAGATGAAAATTGTCGCCGGCAGGCTCTTGGATTTGAAATGGTCAATCACCTCGGCGATGAGACTATCGGCGGTTTGGGGCGTGGCGCGTAACAGGCAGGCGTGGTTCGCGTCTGGCGAGGGGAAGATTTCACTGCGTGTTATGATGACGTCGTCCCTCATGACGATGTCGAGGCCGGGCGTCACCTGGGCGGCGGTGAGCGTCGCGGCATAGTTGGCCCATTCCATATCGGCTATTTTCGCCAGATCAGGGTTCATCCTTGTCCTCCTTGCCGTGGCTGGCTGCGCCGCAGTGGATACTTGAGAAAGACCAGGAAAGCGGCCAGCATCGAGACACCGCCCACGACGCCGATCATCCGCACGCCGAGAGGGCCGCGTGGGTCCAGATGGCTGCGCCCCAACAACAGCAGCAGCGGCAATAGCGCCGCCGCCGCGCCGCTGATGACCTGATCGAGCAGCCCCCACGTGGCATAGTAGACGCCCTCGCGCCGCTGCCCGGTCAGCGTTTCGTCATAGTCGGTGATTTCGGCCCCAAAGGCGGGCGGTAGCATCGTGACGCCGGACATTGCGATGGCTTGCAGCGTGATCCAGATCAGCCCCTGCGCTTTCAGTGATACCGGGAGCCAATCGCCGATGAGCAACAGGCCGGGCAGCACAATCGCCGCAGCCAACAGCGAACCGGAAAAGACGAGCCGCTTGCCCACCCGGTTCGCAAGCCACGTGACCAGCGGGTAACAGACCAGGGACGCGAGCAGCGCCGGGACGTAGAAATAGAGTGTGTCGCTTTTGGTCAGCAGGCAGATCTCTGTGACGATGAACGGGAGCGCGGACTGGACCAGCGTCGTGATGCCCCAGTAGAACACGCCGGTTGCCGTCATGATCAAAAAAGCCCGGTTGCGCATCATTGCCGCGATGCTTTGCCGCCAGTCCAGCCGTTCCGCCGCGTCTATCTGCCGCCCCGGCCGCTCGCGCAACACGAGAAAGGGCAGGTAAAAGAGCGGCAGTGTGGCGGCGGCGTAGATTAACGCTGTAATCGGGTATCCCGTGTTTTCGATGAGCGGGCCGGCGAAGCCGCTCAGCACCATGCCGACCAGAAAGAAACTGGCCGCCCAGGCCGACATCCGCACGCGATGGCGGTCGGTGATGGCAAGCTCGGGTAACAGGGCGGTGTACGTGATTTGATTAAAGCTGTAGGCCACGTTGTAGAGCGTGAGCGCCAATGCCAGATAGACCAGGTTCCAGACCGAGTTGCCCGAGACGGGCGGGGTCCAGAGCAGGACAAAAAAGACCAGCATCGGCAGCGCCGAGACGAACATAAAAGGGAGCCGCCGCCCCCACTTGCTGCGGGTTTGGTCGGACAGGTACCCGATGGGCGGGGTGATGATGGCGTTGACGGCGCGGGAGATGAACATCGCTGCACCGTAGAGCGCCGCCGGAACCAGTACAATCCCCTCTCCCTCCGGCGGCATGTAAAAGTACATGAGCCAGCCGCTGAGGACGGACCAGATGGCGGCGCTTCCCAGCGTGATCATCGCATAGGATACGTCGACTCGCACGGGCGGGCGTTGCGCCTCTGTGGTAGGGGGTGTGAGCGTCGTCTGGGTCACGTCTGGTTCAGATGATGATTTTCGCCAGCGCGGCGGGAGTATATGGCTTGAGCAACACGTCCCGCACCTTGAAGCGCATCAGCTCCATCACCTGCTCCACCCGCAGCCCGGAGACGACGACGATGGTCTTGTCCCCTGCGCCGGCTGCGCTCAACCGCTCCAACACGGCCTGGCTGCTCGCCTGTTCCAGCACCTTGTCCACCAAAATCAGGTCGAACGCGGCCGGGTCGATCTCTCCGGTGGACGAGCGGGCGACGGTGTTCCCGGCTGCCCGTAACGTCTCCTCGGCAAAGCGGCTCCAACTGTCGTCGTCGTCAACCAGCAGAATGGACTTGCGCGGCACGTCCGCCGCCGGGAGGGGGCCATCGAAGACGGGGATCAGCATCTCGATCACCGCGCCCCCTTCCGGCGAATTGGTGGCCGAGATTTGTCCCTCTATCTGTTTGAGAATTTGCAGGCAGGCCGAAAGCCCCATCCCGGCGTGTTTGGCCCCCTTGGTGGTGTAGAACGTGGCCCAGATTTTATCCAGCTTGTCCTCCGGAATGCCGGGGCCGCTATCGCCGATGCGGACGGCGACAAAGCGCCCGTCCGCGCTGGGCGCGATCTCGACCGTGATGCGCTGTTCGGCGGCCTCTGCTGTGGCTTCGAGCGCGTTTTGCAGCACATAGCCAAAGGCGCGGCTCAGCTGAGTGGTGTCCGCTATCGCCAGCGGCAGGCCGGGGGCCACGTCGTAGCTGATTATCTGGCTGGGAATCCCCATCTCCACCGCCGTGTCTTTGAGCACATCGTCAACCAGCGCCGGGCGGGGCTTTTCCTCGCGGGCCGGGCCGATCAGGTGCTCCTGGACGGAGACGATCAGCCGGGCGCTGTCGTCTATCATTTCCAAATCCTCGCGCATGGATTCGACCAGTTCAGGGTCGGCGTCCGCGAGTTGCTCCAGGTCGCGCCGCAGCAAGCCGACGCTGGCCGAGATGGGCAGCGCCTTGTTGCCGATCCAGTGGATCGCTTCGGTGGTGGCGGTGGCGATGGCCTCGAACGTCTTGGTGCGCACCAGTTCGGCGTGGGCGGCCTCCAGTTCCTTGAGCAGGCGGGCGTTGTTGATGGCGACTGCCAACTGGTCGGCCATAGCTTGGAGGGAGGTGATGTCGTAATCGCTAAAGGCGGCCT
>CAYNVC010000275.1:0-4313 GCA_964400615.1 uncultured Anaerolineales bacterium
TTGCCAACTTGCCAAAACGACGCAATTTACCAAATTGCGCTACGGGACGGCAATTTACCAAATTGCGCTACGGGGCAGCAATTCCCTCGCCGCAGCCGTAGGGCAAGTTGCCAACTTGCCAAAACGACGCAATTTACCAAATTGCGCTACGGGACGGCAATTCCCTCGCCGCAGCCGTAGGGCAAGTTGCCAACTTGCCTCATCCCCCTTTTTCCATCCTCACGCGCCAGGTTGACAAATCCAGCCCCCAACGGTACAATTCACCCCCGATGCAAGAGATTATCAAACCCCTGGATCGCAATCGCCTGAGCGTGCTGATGGCCGTGCTTTTGCTGGGCGGTGTGCTCTTTCGCTTCATCGAGCTACCGGAGCACACCTGGAAGCTGCACCCGCTCGGCTCGCCCCTGGAAATTCACGTCACCGGCGCGTGGCTGCTGATAGCGTTGATGGTCGGCCTGGTGTGCACAGGGACCAATCTCATTCTGCACGGCCACCCGCACCTGGGCAAACATCCCAACAAACCAATCTACATCTCTTGGATTCTGCCCGGCATCGTGGCCGGGCTGTCCGCTTATGCGCTAAGCGGGACTTCCATCTGGGCGGTGTGGGTGGGAATATTGCTGCTGGCCGGGGTGAGCATCAGCCTGATTATCTCTGCCGAGTATAACGCCGTCTCTCCCACCGCCCCGGACTATCCGATGGCACGGCTGGCACTCAATGTGCTGGCCTATTTGTTGGCCTTTGTCCTCTTTACCGTCATCTACCACACCCGCACGCGCAGCCTGGTGACGGCCACGTTGACTATGCTCACCGCCGTACCCCTGGCGCTAGACCTGTTGAGCGCCGTGGACGTTCCAATGAAACGCATATTCCCCTTTGCCGGGGCGGTCAGCCTCATCGTCGGCGAAAGCACCTGGGCCTTGAATTACTGGCGCGTCAGTGCCTGGAGCGGCGGGTTGTTCCTGCTGCTCATCTTTTACGTCGCCATCAACGTGGTACACCAATACTTGCTGGAGCGCTTGAAAGCATCCACGCTGATCGAGTTCGCCGTCGTCGCGGTGGTGGTGTTGACCATCGTCATCCTGAAAACCCCCTGAGTGACCCGGAGTAATTTATGCCACCCGAACATTTTCCTCTCGTGACCAAAATCCCTGCCCGCATCGCCCGTATAGCAGATCTGGCCTATAATTTTTGGTGGAGCTGGCACAGCCAGGCCCGCGACCTGTTCAAAGCACTGGATTACCCGCTGTGGCGCAGCACGGGACACAACCCGGTCAAGATGTTGCTGGAGGTGACGCCGCAGCGGTTGGAGGAATTGGCCGCCGACCCGCTCTTTCTGCGCCAGTACGACGCCGTGTTGATGGCGTTCGACCGCGATTTGGAGAACGGCCACCTCTGGTTCCCGACCCAATATCCAGACCTGGTATCCCGTCCGGTGGCATATTTCTCGGCCGAGTTTGGGCTGCACCAATCCCTGCCCATCTATTCCGGCGGCCTGGGAGTGCTGTCCGGCGACCATTGCAAAGAGGCCAGCGACCTGGGTATCCCGTTCGTCGCGGTGGGCTTTCTCTACGAGATGGGCTATTTTCGCCAGCGCATCACCGCCGACGGGTGGCAGGAAGCGATCTATCCCCGCTTCAACCCGGATGAGGTCGCCGTCCACAAAGTCAGCGCCGCCGATGGAGAGCCACTCTCCATCCCGGTGCAGGTTGGCGACCGCACCGTGCACCTGCAAATCTGGCGCGTCCAGGCCGGGCGGACGCAGCTTTACCTGATGGACGCCGACAATGACCTGAACGTCCCGGAGGATCGGGAGCTTACCGCCCGTCTGTACGGCGGCGGCCAGGAGATGCGCATTCAGCAAGAGATCGTGCTGGGCGTCGGCGGGATGGCCGTTCTGCGGGCGCTGAAAATCGACCCGGCTGTCTTTCATCTCAACGAGGGGCATTCGGCCTTCCTGGTGCTGGAGCGTGCCAGGGAGATGGTCGCGGGCGGACAATCGTTCGCCGAGGCGCAAAGGCGTGTGCAGGCGACGACTCTCTTCACCACCCACACGCCGGTGCCGGCCGGGCACGACGTTTTCCCCTTCCACATGATCGAAAAGTATTTCCACGCCTATTGGCCCCGCCTGGGATTGGATCGGGAGCAATTCCTGGCGTTGGGCAGCCACAACGAGGGCTTTAACATGACCGTGCTGGCGTTGGGCATGGCCGGGCAACGGAACGGGGTGAGCAAACTGCACGGCCAGGTCTCGCGCCGTATGTTCAACTCCCTCTGGCCCGATAGAGCGGTGGAGGATGTGCCCATCACCCACATCACCAACGGCGTCCACGTGCCGGCCTGGATCGGCGGGGCGATGAACAAACTCTATCGCAAGTACCTGGGGCCTGATTGGATCGAGCAGCACGACGACCCGGTGTTGTGGGAGCGCATCCTCGACGTGCCGGACGACGAGTTGTGGGCCGCCCACCTGCGTCTCAAGCGCAAGTTGACGAACCTGATCCGCGAGCGGGCGCGACGGCGGCGGATCGAGAGCCGGCTGGCGGCGGAAGAGGTGCTGTGCGCCGGAACGTTCCTCGACCCCGACGCGCTCATCATCGGCTTTGCACGCCGCTTTGCCACGTACAAACGGGCCACCCTCATCTTTCACGATCTGGACAGGTTAAAGCGGCTGTTGCACGACCGTTACCGTCCCGTGCAATTCATCTTTGCCGGAAAAGCCCATCCCGCCGACGATGGGGGCAAGCGGCTCATCCAACACGTCTACAACGCCGCCAAAGACCCGGCCCTGGGTGGGCGCATCGCTTTTGTCGAGGACTATGATTTGCAGGTGGCCCGCTACCTGGTGCAGGGGGTGGACGTGTGGCTGAACACTCCTCGTCCCCCCCGCGAGGCGAGCGGAACCAGCGGGCAGAAGGCAGCCATCAACGGTATTCCCAACCTGAGCGTGTTGGACGGCTGGTGGGCCGAGGGGTACAACGGGGCCAACGGCTGGGCAATCGCATCCCAGGAGCAGCACAGTGACCAGGCGGCGCAGGACGCGGCCGACGCCGACGCGCTCTACCGCCTGTTGGAGGATGAAGTCGCGCCCCTGTTTTACAAACGGGACGCCGACGACGTGCCGCGCAGTTGGGTGCAGGTGATGAAGGAAGCGATTCGCACGTCCGCGCCCGTCTTTTGCACCCGCCGTATGGTCAAAGAGTACGCCGCGCAATTCTACATCCCGATGATGGGACAAAACGGCTAGACGCATCCGGCTGCCGGCGATCTTTTCTCCAGGGTGCGGTGTTGGAGAGGAACCTCACTCAACCGACCAGTTTGTACCCCACCCCCAGCACCGTCTCGATCTCGACGCTGGAGCCGGCCAGTTTCCGCCGCAGGTGGGCGACGTGCACGTCAACCGTGCGGGTCTCGCCGTAAAAATCGTATCCCCACGCCAGGTTCAACAATTGCTCGCGGCTGAGAACCAACCCACGGTGTTCCGCCAGCGCCAGGAGCAGGTCGAACTCTTGAGGGCGCAAGTCCAGCGGGCGGTCGGCGACGGTGGCCTCGCGGCGAGATGGATCCACGCTGAGAGCGCCAACGCGGACGGGCTGCCGGGTGCGGACGACGCGCCGGCTGCGGCGCAAAATGGCCTTGACCCGGGCGACTAGCTCGCGGGGGTTGAACGGCTTGGAGAGGTAATCGTCGGCGCCCAGTTCCAAACCCACGATCTTGTCCACGTCGTCGTCGCGGGCGGTGAGCATGATGATGGGCAGGTCGGGCGCTTCACTCCCCCCGCGCACGCGCCGGCAGACTTCCCAGCCGTCCACCTGTGGCAGCATCAGGTCGAGCACCATCAGCGCCGGAGGTTGGCGGGCGATCATTTCGAGCGCCCTGGCCCCATCGGAGGCCGATTGGACGCGAAAGCCCTCCTGCTCCAGATAGAGTGTGGTCAGTTCGACTATGTTGGCCTCGTCGTCCACGACCAGAATCGTCTCGCCTGCCACCTGACCTCCCTTGTCCCGGTTGATTCTATGCCCTCTGTGCCACCCGTTCTTGCAGGCGGCGGTATCCGGCCGAGTCCGCGTAGCGGCGCAGCTTTTCGATGCGGCGTATCATCATCGGGTGGGTGGAGAGCGCTTCGCCCAACCCCGCCAGCGCACTGTCGTCTTCGGCCTCGATCTGCTGCCAGGCCCGCGCCAGGTCGGGCTGCGTCGCCGCCCCCGTCCCCAGCGCCAGTTTGACCAGCGCCGAGATTGCCTTGTGCGGCTTGCCGCAGGCCAGCAACCCGGCCCGGTCGGCCGAGTACTCGCAGGCCCGGTTCCACCACA
>CAYNVC010000276.1:0-4308 GCA_964400615.1 uncultured Anaerolineales bacterium
CAGACTAACGCCGACTTTCGCAGACCTGGCTTGATCAATCTGCGTTTTTCTGCGTCTTATGGGGGTTCGTAGTAGCGGCTTTAGCCGCTTTTGAGCCTTTTGGACGGCTGAAGCCGTCACTACGAACAAAAACGCCAGTGTCCAGCAGTTTAGAAAAAAGGAATCATAGCACAGCAATCTGTCCTGGATTGTGAACGAATTGACTCTTGTAACCACAGCAGCGGGAAGAACTCGCTCCTTTCCTCATTCTAGTGCGGGCGAACCGGCAACTATGCCTCAATACGCCCAATGCTCGCAGGCCAGCGGGGCGGCGTTGAGCAAATCACGATAGTGCTGCCAGTTGGGCATAAACCCGCTCATCAGGGCGCGAAAGTGGTCGTTGTGACGCCGCTCCAACAAATGCACCATCTCGTGCACCAGGACGTATTCCAGGCACTGGGGCGGTTTCTTGGCTAACTCCAGGTTGAGCCAGACGCGGCGAGCCGAGATGTTGCACGATCCCCAGCGGGTGCGCATCCGTTTGACCCCCCACGCGGCCACCCGCACCCCGATGACCGGTTCCCACGCGGCGATCAGCGGCGGAATGCGCGTCTTCAACTCGGCGCGATACCAGGCGTTGAGAATGGCACGCCGTTTGGCCGCATCCGTCCCCGGACGAACCTGCAAGACGAGTTTGTTGTTGCCCTGCACGCGCACCTGCGGCGGGGCGTTCTCTTCTGCAATCATCAGCCGGTAACGGCGGCCCATAAAGTAATGGCTCTCGCCGTGTACCATCTCCCGCTCCGATTGACGGGGCTGGGCCTGAAACCGGGCTTGCTGACGGCGGATCCAATCCCAGCGGGATAGGACGGCCAGGCGGACGGCCTCGTCACCGACATAGACCGGCGCAGAGACGCGCACCCGCCCGTCCGGCGGGTAGACGGACAGGTAGAGGTGCTTGATCTTTTTGCGCACCACCTCGACCGGCTGCGCGTTGACCACTATCACACCGGGTTCAGTATTCATCCTGCTGCCTGGCAATCTCCATGATGCGCCGGGCCTCCTCCGCCGCGCTCGCGTCCCCGCCCAGCGCCCGGTGAACGGCCCACAACACTTCGCGCTCTTTGATAATGTGACCGCGCCACCCGTCCTTTTTGGTGTAGCGGATGGCCTCGTCAACCCGCAGGGCCAGCCCCGCGTCCTGGCCCAGGTTGTCGTACAGGGCGCGTCTGGCGGGGGTGTCCAGCTCGGGCGGGTACGCCTGGCCGGTTTCCGGGTGCGCGACCTGCCCGGCCAGCCGTTGCAGGCGGCGCAGGTAGGTTTTGTACTCTAGCGCCTGCGCCTTGCGCTGGGCGATCAGCTCGTCCAGCAATTGGGACATTTTCTCGTAATATTTGGGGTTGACCGGCTGCTCGTCAATGATCAGCTTGCGGACGTTGTTCTCTATCGCCTCGGTCACTGCCTGCGAGTCGTTGCGCAGGCTCTCGGGCAAAAGGGGCAACAGCCCATCCACCCCACCCTCGACGAACAACTCGACCAGCCCCTGCTCCTCGAACTTTGCCACCGTCTGGCTCGGCGCGGCCTGGATGTAGGTATCCAACAGGTGACGCATCGCCGGCTCGTACAGTTTCATGTCCACGTAATCGCCGCTGGCGAGTTTGACCTCTTCCCGCACCTTTTCATAGTGCTGCACCTCGCTGCGGATGGCCTGGATTTGGGCCGCGCTGTACCCGGCTGCGCTCATCTCGTTGCCCAGGTTGGCGAACGCCCGCACCAGTTTGGAGACCGCCTTGTAGAGCGCCACGCGGCGGGGTTCGTTGCGTTTGAGGGCCTCCGGGTCGCCGGTATCTGCCGCGCAAAAATAGCCCAGGTAGGCCGGCGTGTCCCGGGGCGGGGATACCGGCTCGCACAGCCCGCGCACCGTCTCCAAAGTCTCTTCCAGCCGCTCGCGCCCCTTTTCCAGGCGATTCCCCAACAGTCCGGCCACGTCCTCGCGGTCGTAACCGGCGAACGCGCCGGCGGTGTAATCGTACACCGCTCCCTGCAACGATTGGAACAGGTCTTTATAGTCCACGATGTAGCCGTATTCCTTGTCCTCGGTGTGCAGGCGGTTGACGCGGCAAATGGCCTGGAACAGGCCGTGATCCTGCATCTGCTTGTCAATGTAGAGATAGGTGGCCGGCGGGGCGTCGAAACCGGTCAGCAGCTTGTCCACCACGATGAGCAGTTTCATGCGCCCCGGCTCTTTGACGAACCGCTCCTTGACCTGCGCCTCGAACTCGTCGGCGCGGTACATCGCCTGTTCCTCGTCCTGCTCAAAGAACTCGGCCAGCATGCGGCGGTAGATCTCGTACTGCCGCAGCCGCTCGGTCAGCCCCTCGCCGCTCTCCTCACCCGTGATGTCCGCCGGGTTGGGCCGGTAGCTGGTGACGATGGCGCACTGTCCCTTGAGCGGCGTGGCGGCAAAAAGCTCGTAGAACTTGCAAGCCTGGTATATGCTGCTGCACACCAGGAGGGCGTTGCCGTGACCGCTCATCAGGCGGGGACGGGTCTCCATGTCCAGCAGGATGTCGGCCACGATCTGCTCCAGGCGGGACTGGGCGCTGAGGACGCTCTGCATCGTCCCCCAGCGGCGTTTGATCTGGGCGCGGGCGAAATCGGTCAGGCCGCGCGTCTTGGCCGCGAACCACTGATCCACCCGGTCGGGCGAGAGGAGTTGCTGGTCAATATCACGCGCTTCGTAGCGCAGGTCGAGCACGACCTCGTCGCGCACCGCCTCGTCGTACTTGTAGGTGTGGATGTACGGCCCAAAGACTTCGACGCTCTTTTGCTTGTCCGCCTTGAGGAGCGGCGTGCCGGTAAAGCCGATCAGCGTCGCCTCCGGCAGGATGGCCTTCATCGCCTGGTGCAGTTTGCCGCTCTGTGTGCGGTGCGCCTCGTCCACAAAGACGAAAATCTCCCCTTTGGCGCGGAAATCGGCCGGCAGGCTGCGGCGCAGGTCGGCCAGGTACTCGTCCAACGCGGCGCTCTCGCTGCGCCCGAATTTGTGAATCAGCGAACAGATCAACCATTCCTCGTTGTGGTTCAGGGTGTTGACCAGGTCCGCGCCGCTCCGGGTGCGGTGGATGTGCTCGTCCACGCCCACAAAGACGCTCTCGATCTGATCGTCCAGCTCGACCCGGTCGGTGACGATCAGGACGCGGCTGTTCTCCACATGCTCGCGGATCCACTTTGCCAGCCAGACCATAGTCAGCGATTTGCCGGAGCCTTGCGTGTGCCAGATGATGCCCCCCTCGCGGCGGCTCACCCGCTCCTGCGCCGCTTTGACGGCGAAATACTGGTTGTGACGGGCGATCTTTTTTATCCCGGCGTCAAAGACGATGAAATCGTGCACCATCTCCAACAGACGGGGCTTGTTCAGCAGACGCAGCAGGTTGCAATCGAGCACCGTCTCACCGCCCGGACACGAGTTCATCGTCAGGTACTTGTGCGCGGCGGGGTCGCCGGGACGCCAGGCCGAATTTTCCTCTTTCCAGGCGAGATAGTATTTCTCCCCCGTCTCGATGACGCCGTAGCGCAGTCCCTCGCTATCGTTGCCGGCCATCACCAACTGGACGGTGGCGAAAAAGTTGCGGATGAACGCCTTTTGCTGGTTGACCAGGTTCTGGCGGATGCCCTCGCCGATGGAGACGGTGGAGCGTTTGAGTTCCAGCACCGCCAGGGCGATGCCGTTGACGTACAGCACGACGTCGGGCCGCTTTTTCCGCTCCCCCTGCACCGAGACCTCCTCGGCGACGGCGAAATAGTTGGCGGTGGGGTCTTGCCAATCTATCAGCCAGACCGTTTGAGTCTGCTCACCGGCCCCGGTCTTGACCTTGACGCCGTAGCGGAGCAGGCGGTAGACATCCTTGTTCGCCTCGTACAGGTCGCGCCCTTCGCCCAGGGCGGCGGCCCGTTCCAGGCGGTGAAGGGCGCGGTCTATCAGGGTGGAGCCGTAGCCCCGTTTTTCCAACCAGGTGCGCAACAAGTCCTTTTCGACGTTGTGATTCTCCGCGCGGTATTCCCAGTTGCCCAGGTAATCATAGCCCAGTTGGGTCTGGAACAGACGGATGACGCGGTTCTGGGTGACGCGCTCGCGTTGACCGACCTGGCTCATAGATGTGCTCCTATCTCGTTGACACTTGGCAAAAACCTGGTTTCTGGGTTATATCAGCCGAATCCGCCCCGTGAGCAACTCCTCCATCATACCCTGCTTGAGCGACCGCAGCTTGGCCCGCCGCCGTTCCAGGGCCGCGATCTCGGCGTCCATATCGGAGAGGACGGCGACGA
>CAYNVC010000277.1:0-1376 GCA_964400615.1 uncultured Anaerolineales bacterium
CCAGGATGGCCGCGATCCGTGTGTGCAGGATGGGGCGTTGGAAGGCGGGCGTCCCACCCGCATGCGGCCAGGATGGCCGCGATCCGTGCTGGCAGGATGGCCGCGATCCGTGGCGCGTGGGCTTCAGCGCAGTTGACAAGCTGGCAAAGGTGTGATAGTCTCAGTAGCTGTGTGCTGCCGGTTCGCAACGGCAAGGTGTTCAACATACGGGGATTTGGCAATCCCCTCCCGAAACTCGTCGAGGTGTGTTATGAATCGTCTCGTTTTTTCTCGTGTCTGGGCCGTCTTGGGCATTGGGGTCGCGGTCCTGGTGGGATTGGGGCTGTTGTTGGCTCTGCTGGCGCGTGGGCCGGGCGACCTGGCCCCAATGATCACCCCGCTGCCGGCTCCCCAGTCCGATGAGCCGGTCGTCGCCAGCGTGAACGGCAACGTCATCCCCTATTCCAGGTGGGTCGAGGCGGCGTTGCTCGACCAGGTGTTGAGCGGATTGGCGGGGAAGCAGGCCCCCACGCCCGAAGAGACGCTCGAACGGTTGGTCAACGAGGAATTGGTGCTCCAGGCGGTCTCGCCGGAGCAGACGACGAGCGAGCAGATCGAAGCGCAGATCGCCAGCCTGGAACAGAACTGGGGCGTGGATGATCAGGCCGTGATCGCCGCGTTGACGGAGAGCGGCCTCACCCGCGCGGTGCTGGAGCGAGAGATTGGACGGCTGTTGAGCGTCCAGGCCGGACAGGACACGCTGCGGGGGCGGGGGTACGATACCACCGATTGGATAGCAAAGCAGCGGGCCAAAGCCGAGATCGTAATTTACAGGAACGTGGCGGTGCTGCCGCCGCTGCCCACCCGGTCGCCTGTGCCGACTCCATCCTCTCCTCTGCCCTCGCCTGCCGGGCCTTTTGCTCAGGTGGCTCCCGATTTCACCCTCGACCGGGCCGGCGGCGGCACGTTCACGCTGATCGAGCAACTTGCGCAAGGCCCGGTGGTGCTGGTCTTTTTCCAGAAATGCGGCTGAGGGCCTGACCGGGCGCAACTCGGTGAGTTGCAAAACAGTTACGCGGAATTTCAACAGGCTGGGGTCCAAGTGGTGGCGTTGTCGGTCAACCCAATGGAGGCGGTGGACGGGGCGCGGCAGACCGTGAAGGCGGCTTATCCCATGCTGGCAGACCCCGATCACCGTGTGGCCGAGGCATACGGCGTGTACAATCTGCTGGGCGATAACGCAGCCGCGCCGGCGGTGTTTGTCATTGATACGGACGGGAGTATCGTGTGGAGTTACGTCGGATCGAGCGCTGGCGACCGCGCCCACGCGCCGGTGATTTTGGATCATTTGCCGTGATGTAGCGCAAATTGTCGATTTGCGCTACGTTACACCGAAT
>CAYNVC010000277.1:1476-4276 GCA_964400615.1 uncultured Anaerolineales bacterium
TTGGCAAGTTGCCCTACGTCAAGCGCTACGTTACACCGAATCTGTGTAGGGCAAGCTGGCAGCTTGCCAGGTTGCCCTACGTTACACCGAATTTGCGTAGGGCGGGTTGGCAACTTGGCAAGTTGCCCTACGTTATATCTATTTTCAAGGAGTGACAAGATGTCTATCGAACCACAACGAGGATTGAACGAGATCGAGCAGTACGTACCAGGCAAACCAATCGAGGAGGTGCAGCGGGAGTATGGCCTCACGGACGTGATCAAGCTGGCTTCCAACGAGAACCCGCTCGGCCCCTCACCGCGAGCGACGGCGGCGATAGAGAAAACGCTGCCCAGTTTGAACCTGTACCCCGATGGACAGAGCTATCATCTGCGCCGCGCACTGGCGGCCCACCTGGGGGTCGAACCGGAACAGGTGACGGCGGGCAACGGGGCCGACGGCATAATCATGCAGACCTGCATGGCGTACCTGGACGAGGGGAGCCAGGTTATCGTCAGCCGTTCCTCCTTCCCGGTCTATGACCAGTTCACCCACGCGATGCGGGCGACGCTGGTCAAGACGCCGCTCCGGGACTATTGTCTGGATTTGGAGGCGATGGCGCGGGCGGTCAACGAGAAGACGCGGCTCATTTTTGTCTGCAACCCCAACAACCCGACCGGAACAATCGTCACGGCGGCCCAGGTGGAGGCATTTATGGCCCAGGTTCCCGACCACGTGCTGGTGGCTTTCGACGAGGCGTATTACGAGTTCGTGGACGCGGACGAGTACCCGGACACGCTGAGTTACGTCCGCGCGGGCCGGGGGAACGTGATGGTGATCCGCACGCTCTCCAAAGCGCAGGGGCTGGCGGGGGTGCGCGTGGGGTACGCGGTCGCCTCTCCCGAGGTTCTGGCCCCGCTGAACAAAATCAAGGAACCGTTCGCGGTCAACCTGCTGGCCCAGGTCGCCGGAGCCGCCGCCTTGGAGGATGCCGGGTTCCTTGCTCGCTCGGTCGAGGTGGTGCGGGAGGGGAAGCGCTTCCTGTACGGCGAGTTCGAGCGGTTGGGGTTGAACTATATTCCCAGCCACACCAATTTTGTCCTGGTCGAGATCGGCCCGCAGGCGGTGGAGGTGCAACAGAGCTTGCTGGCGCACGGGGTCATCGTGCGCCCCTGCGTCAACTATGGTCTGCCCGATTTTCTCCGCATTTCGGTGGGCAGCCAGCCCCAGAACGCCCGGCTGATCGGGACGTTGGAGGAGGTGATGCCGGGTGGATGAAATGAAGGGCAAGGTGGTCATCGTCACCGGGGCCAGCAGCGGGATTGGGCGGGCGACGGCGCTCAGGTTCGGAGCGGAGGGGGCCGGGGTGGCGCTGGTCGCCCGCAGCGGGGACAGGCTGGCACAACTGGCGCGAGAGATCGAGGCGCAAGGGGGCGCGGCCCGGCCAATCGTGGCCGACCTGACCCAGGAGGCGGACGTCGAACGCGCGGTGCGCGAGACGGTCGAGGCGTTCGGCGGGATCGATGTGCTGGTCAACGCGGCAGGTGTCCTTTCCACAGGCACGATTGAGACTACTACTCTGGCGGACTGGGAGCACTTGATGAACGTGAACGCGCGCGCCCCGTTTTATATGATGCAGTGTGCCATGCCGTACCTGATCGAACGGCAGGGGAACGTGGTCAACGTCTCTAGCGTGAACGGCGTGCGCTCTTTTCCCGGCGTCCTGGCCTACTGTGTCAGCAAGGCGGCTGTGGAACAACTCACGCATTGCGCCGCGCTAGAGGTGGCGGGCAAGGGGGTGCGGGTCAACGCCGTCAATCCCGGCGTGGTCGTCACCAACCTGCACCGCGCCGGGGGGATGGACGAGGAAGCGTACACCGCTTTTTTGGAGCACAGCAAGAGCACTCACCCGCTGGGCCGGGTGGGCCAGCCGGAGGAAGTGGCCGAGCTGATCTACTTTTTGGCCTCACCCAGGGCCGGTTGGATCACAGGCAGCAGTCACTTGATTGACGGCGGGCGGGGCCAGACCTGCGCGAGGTAGGGGCGTAATGCGTGGGGGAGGTATGGACGACGAGTTGGAGCACACTGATGAGCAATCGCATACTGCTGACTATCACCTGGGTCTGGCGTTTTTGTGTGAGCAAGAAGGGGATTATCAGACCGCTCTGGCAGAGTGCGACGCAGCTATAGAATCTGGGCAGTCGTTTCTCGCTCAGGTGCACAACCTCCGCGCGATTGTGTTGGAGGAATTGGGACGCGAGCGAGAGGCGATACCAGCTTACAGAAAAGCGCTGGCACTGGCCCCTGAATTTCAGGAGGCCGCCGACAATTTGACCGAGTTGGAATCAGAGTTGGGGATAGGGCACACACTGGTCACGATAGCGACATTCAGCTACCCGGCCCAGGCTCACGTCGCCAGGACGAAATTGGAGACGGAGGGAATTTTGGCGTTCGTGGCCGACGACAATCTGATCGCGGCTGACTGGCTATACTCGAATGCCGTTGGCGGGGTAAAATTACAGGTGAGCGAGCAGAACGCCGAACGGGCGCTGGAAATCCTGGGCATGCGTCTGGATGAAGACGATGATGAGGAGGACGAGATCATCAGATGCCCTGACTGCCAGTCGGCGAACGTGCATTACGAAAAGTACTCGTTGCGAGCGGTATTCGCCTCGTGGCTTTTGTTACACTTGCCCCTGCCATTCCTCAAGCGTAAATGGAGGTGCGATGATTGTGGCTACGAGTGGAGAGAGGATTGAGGGAACCAGCGGTTGAAACCGCCCCTGGTGGGCCGTTGGCCGGTCGCCCGCCTGCGCGGGCG
>CAYNVC010000278.1:0-4258 GCA_964400615.1 uncultured Anaerolineales bacterium
GAACTTTTCAGTCAGGGTGTACCCCTTTTGTCCCCTGGACTTGTATTCCCATAGCAAAGCGCATAGAGCCTGATCCCGTTCGGGTCGTTCACTGAACCGAGCCTGCACTATGTGTATTGGCCTGAAATCTGCACCGAACGTGTCCAGTACCTGCTGTTTTCTGCTCTTGATCTTGAGCATTTCCACGGGGGAGGCCGGACTCACGTATCTCCTGAACACCCGGCACAACTGCACGCGCATCCAGGGGCTTGCGTAATCGCTGATTCTTTCAAATAGGTTTTGCGACGAGTGTGACACGCTTACCATCTGCCCAAACGTCGCCAGGACAGGCATGTACAAGTTGCAAGCGTCTGTCAAAATATCAGGGTAGTACTCGCCAGATGCAAGTGTGATCCAATTTTCTGCCCCATCCCAATAATCGGCAAACGACTTGTCAGCCGGTTTTTTCATCGTAAAACCTCCCCCCGCTCGCCAGGTTCGAGTTCCTGGTCCATTTTGAGCGACACCATCTGCGAGACGCCGTCCGCCCCCATCGAGATGCCATAGATGGTGTCGGCCGCCTCGACCGTGCCCCGGTTGTGGGTGATGACGATGAACTGCGTCTTTTGCGCCAACTCTTGGACCAGCGTGCGGAAGCGGCCCACGTTCGCCTCGTCGAGCGCGGCGTCCACCTCGTCGAGCACGCAAAATGGGGTCGGGCTGACGTGGAGCAGGGCAAACATCAGCGCCGCCGCGGTCAGGGCACGCTCCCCGCCGGAGAGGAGTGCCAACCGCTGGGCGCGTTTCCCCGGCGGACGGGCGACGATGTCCACCCCGCTGTTCAGCAAGTCGTCCGGCTCGGTCAACTCTAACCGCGCCGTGCCCCCGTTGAACAGGGCCGTAAACGTCTCTGTAAACTGGGCCGCCACCGCGTCGAACGTTTCGCGGAAGGCGTTCTCCATCAACTCGTCCAGCTCGGCTATCACCTGGCGCAGTTTCTCCGAGGCCGCTTCCAGGTCGGCCGATTGCTCGGTGAGGAACTGGTGTCGCTCTTGAACCTCGGCATAGTCGGCGGGGGCGTTGGGGTTCACCCCGCCCAGCCGCCGCAGGTGAGCTTTGACCCGCTGCATCTCCTCCTCCAACCCCTGGGGCAGTTCCTCGACGACTGGCAGCCGGGAGACGAGTGGCCGTATCGGCAGGGGAGACTGGGCCGTGACGCTTTCGGCAAGCTCCAACTCGACCAGCCCCAGGTCTTCCTCGATGCGCTGTTTCAGCATGTCCAACTCGCTCTGGCAGCGGGCGACCTCTAGCTGGGCGCGGCCGTGACGGGCTTCCCAGTCGCGCACCCGGTCGCGGGCGCGGCGCTCTTGCTGCTCCAACGTCGCCTGCTCCTCGCGCAACTGGGCCAATTCCTCCTCAGCCGGCTGGATGCGCTCGCGCACGCGGAGCAACTGCGCTTCCATCTGCGCGTTTTCCGCCCGCAGCTCGCGCACACGGGCGACGATGGCGGTATGTTCGGCCTCCAGTTCCTCCGCCCGGCGGAGACGGGCCACCTCTTGCGCCCGCAACCGCTCCAACAACGATTCCTCCCGCTGCAAGGCCGCCCGCTGGCTGCGCAACGCTTCCCCGGCGACCGCCGCCTCGGTGCGGGCCTGGCTCAGCGTGTCCCGCTCCACCTGGGCCGCCTTTTCCCGGGCCTCTGCCACCTGCCGGGCCAGCGTCTCCAACTCGGCCTCCAACGCGGCGATGCGTTCGGTCTCTGCCCGCTGTTGCTCCTCGATCTCCCGGCAACGGCGAGCGGCCTCGTCTATCTGGGCCTGGAATCCCGCCGTGGGCGGGGCGTCCGATTCTGCGAGCCGGGCGAGCAGCGTGGCCTGCTCGGCCGCCAATTCGTCGGTCTGGTGACGCAGGGAGGCCGTTTGGGCCTCGATCTGCTCCAACAGCGCCTCCTCCCGCCGCAGGACGGTTTGCTGGTTGCGCAGCGCCTCACCGGCCACCGCGATCTCGATGCGGGCCTGCTCCAACCTCTCCCGCTCGGCCTCCGCTTCCCGCTGCGTCAGGTCGTCCAGTTCGGCCTTTAACTGGGCGATCTGCCCGGTCAGGGCCTGCTGTCGTTCCTCGATTTCCCCGCAGCGGCGCTGCGCCTGGGACAGGCGGGCAGGAAGCTCGCGCCGGGCACGCTCGTCCGCCAGCACGCTGCTCTCCTTGCCCCGCCCCACCGAAAGAGCACCGTCGCTTCTGAGGACGACCCCGTCCGGGGTGACGCAACAGCCCCCCGGCGGCATAGCGGGGAGCAGGGCGCGGGCCGCCGGCATATCGGCGCACAGGGCGACGGCGCCCAGCACCGCTTCGACCGCCGGCCTGACCTGTTCGGCGCACGTGACCGCGCTGCACCCGCTGACCGCGCCCTCCGGCAGCGGCGGGGCCGGGCGCAGCGCGTCCAGCGGCAGCAGAGTCAGCCGCCCCCCGGCAGCCGCGACGATCCGCCCCACCTCCGCGACGAGCGCCGCCCGCTCCACCACGACCGCTTGCAGGTCGGCCCCCAGCGCGGCCGCAATAGCGCCTTCCCACCCGGTCTCGACCTGGATCAACGTCGCCAGCGGCCCCAGGACTCCTTCCAGACCGGCCTGGAACAATGCCTGGACGCCGGTATCGTAGGCGCGGCCGGCCGCGTACATACGGTCGAGTGTCTCCTGCTCGCCGCTGATGCGGGCCGCCTCCGCGCGGGCCTGGACGAGTTCCCGCCCCAACCGCTCCAATTCCTCCTGCCGGGTATGCAAGTCCCGCGCCAGCCGCGAGCGCCGGGGGTCGGGCCGAGCGGCCTGGGCGCGGCGCGATTCAGCCCGCTCTTTGCGCTCCGCAAGCTCGCGTTCCATCCGCTCGACCTGGGAGCGGGCCTGGGCGACCTGCTCACTCTGGGCCTGGCGTTGGGCTTGCAGTGCCTCCAACTCGGCCAGCAATTCATCGCGCCGGGCTGCGACGTGGCGTGCCCGCTCCTCCGCCACCGCCCGCTCGTTTTCCAGGCGGGCCGCCTCCGCGCTGGCCGTGACGAGCGCCTGGTTCAGTTGCTCCAACCCGGCGCGGCTGGCGCGTAACTCTTGCTCTACCTGGGCGTAGCAGAGTTCCGGCTCCTGGGCCTGCTCCTGCGCGGCGACCCATTCCCGCCGGCAGGCCGCCACGTGTTCCTCCTGCTCCGCCAACTCGCGCTCCAACCTGGCGACCTGGGTACGGGCCTGGGCGACCGTCTCGACCTGCGCTTTCTGTTGGGCCTGGAGCGGTTCCAGTTCGGCCAGCAATTCCTGGCGGCGGACTTTTAAGAGGCGCGTCCGCTCCTCCGCCACGGCCAGCTCCCGCTGCACCTCGTTGGCCCGGTCGTGGAGATCGGCGCTCTCGCGGTGCCAATCGCGCAACTCGGCACGCAGTTCCCCCTCCCGGCGGCGCAGTTGGGCCAATCGCTCGCCCAGCGCGTCCGCCTCGCTGCGCTGCGCTTCCAGGTTCGAGCCTAACCCGTCGGCCCGCGCCTGTGCCTGGCTCAACGCGGCCTGTCCCTGCCCCCACTGGTAGCCGTACCAGGTGCGCTGCAACCGTTCCAGGTGAGAGAGCAGGCGGCGGTGCTCCTCCACCCGCCCGACCTCCCGCTCGAGCCTCCGCAGGCGGGGGGCGATCTCGCCGACAATGTCGTGCACCCGTTCCAGATTGCGCTGCGTCTCGTCCAGGCGGCGGATGGATTCCTCGCGCCGGGTGCGGTAGAGGCCGATCCCGGCTGCTTCCTCAAAGAGCGCACGCCGCTCCTGGGGACGGAGCGAGAGCGCCGCATCTACCAGCCCCTGGCCGATGACGGTGTAGGCCCGCTGGCCGAGTCCACTTTCCGCCAGCAACTCGTTGACGTCGCGCAGCCGCACCCGTGCCCCGTTGATGAGGTACTCGTTCTCACCGGAGCGGTAAGCGCGGCGGGTGATCGTCACCTCGCCGAACTCGATGGGCAGCCGGCCGTCCGCGTTGTCGAACGTCAGCGAGACCTCGGCCATGCCGGCGCGGGCGCGGCGGCGTCCACCGGCAAAGATCATATCGGCGCTGGACTTGCCCCGCAGTGTGCGCATGCGCTGCTCGCCCAGCACCCAGCGGATCGAGTCGGCGACGTTCGACTTGCCGCTCCCGTTGGGGCCGACGATGGCGGTGACGCCGGTGGGGAACAGGAACTCGGTCTTGGTGGCGAAGGATTTGTAGCCTTGCAGAGTGAGATGTTTGAGACGCATAAGTATTCCAACGCAGCCCGTGA
>CAYNVC010000279.1:0-4243 GCA_964400615.1 uncultured Anaerolineales bacterium
TGATGCAATTGGGTTTTTCCCACCCGGTGCGTATCGTTCCCCCGGCCGGAATCAAGTTCGAGGTAGAACCTCGCTCCAAGGTCATCACGGTGAGCGGGATGGACAAGGAAGTGGTGGGACAGGTGTCGGCCAATATCCGTGCCTGGCGTCCACCTGAGCCTTACAAGGGGAAGGGTATCCGTTACGTCGGCGAATACGTGCGCCGCAAGGCCGGTAAAGCCGGCAAGGTGATGTAGTCGTAATTTGGAGATCGAGATGCGGCGCCCACTCGAACGGGCCGCCAAATCTGAAAATCGAGAGGTTTGAGATATGCCAGAGATTGATCGTCGAGTGGCTCGCTTGCGGAGACACAAGCACGTGCGGAAACACGTGACTGGAACGCCGGAACGTCCGCGTTTGAACGTCTTCCGTAGCCTGCGGCACATTTACGCCCAGGTGATTGACGACAGCCAGGGGCGCACGCTGGTTTCTGCTTCGACCGTTGACCCGGAAGTGGTGGCACAAATCGAGGGAATGAACAAGACAGAACAGGCGAGCGCGGTGGGCAAGCTGTTGGCTGCACGAGCGTTGGATCAAGGTATCAAGAAAGTGGTCTTTGACCGTGGTGGGTACAAATATCATGGCCGGGTCAAGGCCCTGGCGGACGCAGCCCGTGAGGGTGGGCTAGAGTTTTAAGGCATAGTGGAGGTAGGATGGGCAGAGGTGGTGCGCGGGACCGCGAGGTCTTTGAAGAGCGAGAGGAACTGGACGAGCGCGTCGTAGATATCACACGGGTGGCGACAGTCGTCAAAGGTGGGCGCCGTTTTAGCTTCCGCGTGGTGGCGGTCGTCGGTGACAACCGGGGCCAGGTCGGCGTGGGGATAGGCAAGGCTCGCGCTGTGCCAGATGCAATTCGCAAAGCGACGGAACGGGCGCGGCGTGATATGCAGCCGATAGCGTTGGTGCAGACCACGATTCCACACCAGGTAATTGGGCGCTGTGGTGGTGCCAAAGTAATGCTCCGCCCTGCTGCCCCAGGGTCGGGCGTGATCGCCTCCGGTGGGGTGCGCGCTCTGGTAGAAGCGCTGGGCGTTCGAGACGTGCTCACCAAATCACAGGGCAGCGCCAACGCCGTAAACGTGGTGCAGGCGGCGATGGATGGCTTGAGGCAATTGCGCCGCTCCCAAGACCTGGCCCGCGAACGAGGCGTGCCCGAAGTCAAGGTCATGCCATTCTGGAGACGAGGGCGATGAGCGGGAAAAAGAGCAAGGAAAAAGTGTTGCGGATTACGCTGACCAAAAGCCCGATTGGATATTCGTACCGCCAGAAGCGGACGGTGCGGGCGTTGGGCCTGCGACGAATGCACCAGACTGTGGAGCAGAGCGACACGGCGGTGATCCGGGGAATGATCGCCAAAGTGAGCCACCTGGTGACGGTCGAGTCCGAGTGATTGGCAGGGGGTGAGAGGTGAAGTTACACGATCTAAAGCCCGCCGAGGGCGCAGCAAAGAGACGCCGGCGCGTGGGGCGTGGTATCGCCGCCGGACGGGGCAAGACCGCCGGGCGGGGCACCAAGGGCCAGAAAGCCCGCAGCGGGGGCAGCATCAAACCGTATTTTGAAGGTGGTCAATTGCCGCTCGTGCGCAAACTCCCGTTTGCGCGGGGCGTGGGTTTCCGTGACCCGTGGCGCGTCCGTTTCACGCCGGTCAACCTGGAACGGCTGGCTGGCTTTCGGCGCGGAACCGAGGTCACGCCGGAAAAACTGGTCGAGGCCGGCATCATCAAGCGGGCAGACGAGTTGGTCGTAATCCTGGGGCGTGGCGAGTTGAAAAAGCCGCTCACGGTAAAGGCGCACCGCTTTTCGGCAAGCGCACGGGCCAAGATACAAGAGGCCGGTGGCACGGTGGAAGAACTGACATGGCAGCGAGGCGGCTACCGGACGCGATAACGTGATCCAAGATTTGGAGATTTGGCGATGATTCAGGCTCTACGGAACGCTATGAAATTGCCCGACCTGCGGCGCAAGTTGTTGTATACGCTGCTGATCCTGATTATCTACCGGCTGGCGGCGCACGTGCCGGTTCCGGGGGTAGATCAAGAGGCTATCAAGCAACTGGTGACCGGCACGGGTGGGGCCAGTGACTTTTTCAACTTGCTGGACCTCTTGTCCGGTGGAGCCGTGGCTAACTTTTCGGTGATGGCGAACGGGGTCTATCCCTACATCACGGCTACAATCATATTCCAGTTGCTGACCCCCATCTTTCCCCGCCTGGAGCGCCTGGCCGAGGAGGGTGAGGCAGGCCGCCGGAAGCTCAACCAATGGCAATATTACATCACCATCCCGCTGGGAATGTTGCAGGCTTTTGGGCAGGCCCAGGGCTTTAATTACGCCGGCAAAGCGCCGATCTTGCCTCATTTTGGGTTCGGTACCCCGGAAAATGTCCTTCCGACCATCTCGGTCTTGATGGCTATGACTGCCGGCACGATGTTTGCCATCTGGTTGGGAGACCTGATCACCGAGCAGGGCATTGGCAACGGCTTGTCCCTGATCATCTTTGGCGGCATCGTGGCTCGCGTCCCGCAGAACGTACAGCGTATTTGGGTGCGGGGGATGAGCGGCGGTGTGGGATCGAGCGTCATGATGGTGAGCATCTTTTTGATCATCATGGCGATCACCATGTTCGTGATCGTGGTGGTGCAGGAGGGCGAGCGCCGCATCCCGGTGCAGTATGGCAAGCGGGTGCGGGGTATCAAGATGTACCAGGGTGGGAGCACGCACATCCCGTTGCGGGTCAACACCGCCGGAATGATCCCGCTGATCTTTGCCCAGTCCTTTCTCACTTTCCCGGCGATGATTGCGTCCTTTCTCGTCGGTAGCCCCAACGAAACACTGGTCAAGATAGCCACCGGAGTGCGGGACTTTTTCACCCCGCAGGGGCCGTGGTATGGCCTGATTTACTTTGTAGCGGTCGTCGGTTTCACCTATTTTTATACCGACGTGATGATTCAACAACAGGACTTGCCGGGGACGTTACAACGACAGGGCGGGTTCATCCCTGGGATCAGGCCCGGTAAGAGGACTGCCGATTACATCAACGCCGTCTACCGGCGCATCACCCTGGTGGGAGCGTTGTTCCTGGGCGGCGTGGCGGTGTTGCCATTCATCGTAGACCTGTTCTTAAAGACGCGGGTGTTGCTCATTACCTCCTCCGGCCTGCTGATCGTGGTCGGCGTGGTGCTGGACACTATGCGCCAATTGGAGGCCCAGTTGTTGATGCGTCACTATGAGGGATTCATCAAATAGTGGCGGTGAGAACAATTGGGAGCTGGATTTGATCATTCTAAAGTCGGCAGCGGAAATTGACAAGATGCGCCGGGCGGGGCGGATCGTGGCCGAGGTGCTGGATACCATGCGAGAGCGGGTGGAGCCGGGGGTGACGACTGCCCAGATGAACGAGTGGGCGGAGCAAGTGATCTCGAAACACGACGCCATCCCTTCGTTCAGAGGATACCCGCCCGGCAGCGATCACCCTTTCCCGGCCAGTATCTGCGCTTCCGTGAACGAGGAATTGGTTCACGGCATACCCGGCCCGCGCGTGTTGCAGGAGGGGGACATCGTCAGTATAGATGTCGGCGCTATCCTGGATGGCTATCACGGCGATGCCGCGATCACCCTGCCGGTGGGACAGGTCAGCCAGGAGGCACAGAGATTGCTCCAGGTGACAGAGCAGGCGCTCTACGAGGGAATCGCTGCCGCCCGGGTTGGCGGGCACGCGGGTGATATTTCGTTTGCCATCCAGTCCTACGTCGAGGGGCAGGGATACCTGGTCGTGCGCGAGTACACCGGGCACGGCATTGGGCGCGACATGCACGAAGACCCGCAAGTGCCCAACTATGGTAAACCGGGGCATGGGGTTCCATTGCGCAAAGGTTTAACCGTGGCACTGGAACCGATGGTGTTGATTGACGACAACCGCGTCAGAGTGTTGAACGACAATTGGACCGTGGTCTCGCGCAACGGCAAGTTGACGGGACATTTTGAACACACCATCGCCATCGTGGATGGCGAAGCAGAAATTTTGACCCGAATGTGAGAGGGAGGTTAGAGATGAAAGTATCCCCTTCGGTAAAACGGCGCTGCCCCAAGTGCAAGATCATCCGGCGGCGTGGCGTGGTGCGGGTGATTTGCGAAAATCCCAAGCACAAACAGAGGCAAGGCTAGTTCTGGACGTGGTGGTTTTAGATTCGTTGATTGGGCCACTTGT
>CAYNVC010000280.1:0-4242 GCA_964400615.1 uncultured Anaerolineales bacterium
TTATACTGTGATAGGGGTGAGCTTGTCAAGCCCGCCAGATCGGATATACTTGTAAAAAGTGGAGCCGACAATGTATCACGTCTTTGCAGTATCTGATGGCAGTGGAGGAACGGCCGAGCGGGCACTGACCGCAGCCCTGACGCAGTTTACAGGCGCGGAAGTAGAGATCGAACGCCTGGCCGAGGTGCGCACCGACGAGCAGGTGCGCCAGGTGGTACGAGACGCTGCTCGCGCGGGCGGTTTCATCGTCCACACATTGGTCTCGGACAGTCTGCGCCAGACAATGCTGCACGCTGGCCGCAAACATAACGTCGAGACAATTGACCTGATGGGGCCGCTGCTGGCGCGGCTCTCCCAGCAGTTATCCGTCTCGCCGGCAGAAAAGCCGGGACTTTTTAGCCAACTGAACGACGAGTACTTTCGGCGCATCGAAGCGATGGAATTCGCCCTCCGCCACGACGACGGGCGGCGGGAACAGGAACTCGACAAAGCCGAAATCGTGCTGGTGGGCGTCTCGCGCACGTTCAAGACCCCGCTCAGCGTCTATCTATCGTTCAAGGGCTGGTTCGTAGCCAACGTGCCCATCGTGCTCCAGGTGAACCCGCCCCCCACCCTGTTCGGCCTCCCCCCAGGCCACGTCTGCGGGCTGACAATTGACCCCGCGCGGCTGGCGGAGCTGCGCCGCGTGCGACACGAGTACCTGGGCGGAGCCACAGGCAACTATGCCGATCCCGACTTTGTACGCCGGGAGGTAGAGTACGCGCTGAGTATATTCCGCAGCCACCCCAATTGGCCCGTCGTTGACGTGACCGACAAACCCATCGAGGAAACATCCGCCGAAATTCTGGCGTTGACCAGACAGGACTGAATATGCCCAAAGTAACCCCCGTCCGCAAACAATACCTCCAGATCAAAGCCCAGCACCCGGATGCCATTCTCTTTTTCCGGCTGGGCGATTTCTACGAGACGTTCGACGAGGACGCCGAGACCGCTGCCCGTGAGCTTGATCTCGTCCTGACCTCCCGCCCGGTGGCAAAGGACATGCGCATTCCTATGGCCGGCGTCCCCCATCACGCCGTCGAAGGGTACATCGCCCGCCTGATCGAGAAAGGCTACCGCGTCGCCATCGCCGAGCAGGTGGGCCAGGTGACGGGCAAAGGGCTGGTCGCCCGCCAGGTGACCCGCGTCGTCACCCCCGGCACGGTCGTCGAGCCGGCGCTCCTGGACGAGAAACGGCCCAATTACCTGGCAGCGGTGGTGCGCGGGGAGGAACGGGCCGGGCTGGCCTATGTGGACATCACCACCGGCGAGTTCGCTACCGCGCAACTGGCCCCGAGCGAGGTGGAGCAAGAATTGGCCCGCCTGCAACCCCGTGAATGTTTGCTGCCAGATGACCCCAATCACCAACACCCCGTCCCCAACACCCACGTCACGCCGTTGCCATCCTACCGCTTTGAACTGGGCGCTGCCCGCCAGGCCCTCCTGGATCATTTTGGCGTGGCCTCCCTGGAAGGCTTTGGCTGCGCGGGCAAGCACCCGGCCATCCAGGCCGCCGGGGCAATCATCCAATACCTGCGCGAGACGCAAAAAGGGGCACTGGCGCAGATCGTGACCCTCAGCACCTATTCGACCGCCCGCTTTATGACGCTCGACGCCGCCACGCGCCGCAACCTGGAGTTGACCGAGACGATCCGCGAGCGCAAGGTACGCGGCACACTGCTGGGCGTGCTCGACCTGACCCTCACCCCGATGGGCGGGCGGCTGCTGCGGACGCGCCTGGCCCAGCCCCTGCTCGACCGGGCCGAGTTGGAGGCGCGGCTGGACCGGGTGCAGACGTTCTACGACGACGCCATCCTGCGGGGGCGGATGCGCGAGATGCTCAAGGGATTGCCAGACCTGGAGCGGCTGACCAACCGGGTGCTGACAGGCATCGCCAGGCCGCGCGACCTGACCGGCATACGCACAGCGTTGGAGGCAGTGAGGAGGATAGTGGACAAGAAGCAGGATGCAGGAGGCAAGATGCCTCTTACCCCCTGCCTCTTGCCCCTCGATTCCTGCGACGACGTGGCCTCTCTGATCGAATCCGCCATTGTGGACGACCCGCCGGCCAACGTATCCGCCGGAGGCGTCATCCGGCCCGGGTTTTCCACCGAGCTAGATTCCATCGCCACCGCCGCGCGGGACGCCAAAGCGTGGGTCGCCAATCTGGAAAGCACGGAGCGGGAGCGCACCGGCATCAAGAACCTCAAAGTCGGCTACAACAAAGTCTTTGGCTACTATATCGAGATCACCAAAGCCAACCTGAGCGCGGCCCCGGACGAGTACATCCGCAAGCAGACGCTCGTCAACGCCGAGCGGTTCATCACCCCGGAGCTAAAAGAGTACGAGACACTGATTTTGAACGCCGAGGAACGGCAGGCCGAGGTCGAAGCGCGGCTGTTCGCGGAAATCTGCCAGCGGGTAGGAGCGCAGGCGGAGGCGCTGCTCGAGACGGCGCGGCAACTGGCGCGGCTGGACACAGCGACGGCGCTGGCCGAGGTCGCCGTGCGCAACCGGTACACCCGGCCCGAGCTGCGCGACGACGATGTGCTAGAGATCGCCGCCGGGCGTCACCCGGTCGTCGAGCGGGCGCTGCGGGAGGAGCCGTTCACGCCCAATGACTTGCACCTCGACGACGGCGAGCGCATCCTGGTCATCACCGGGCCGAACATGGCCGGTAAGAGCGTCTTCCTGCGGCAGAACGCCCTGATCGTGCTGATGGCGCAGATGGGCAGCTTTGTCCCCGCCGACCGGGCGCGGATCGGCATCGTGGACCGCATCTTTACCCGCATCGGCGCTCAGGACGAGGTCGCTCTGGGCCAGTCCACCTTTATGGTCGAGATGGTCGAGACGGCCAATATCCTCAACCACGCCACCCCGCGCAGCCTGCTCATTCTCGACGAGATCGGGCGGGGAACCAGCACCTACGACGGCCTCTCCATCGCCTGGGCGGTGGTCGAATACCTCCACAATCACCCGCAGCGGCGGGCGCGGACGCTCTTTGCCACCCACTATCACGAGCTGATCGAGTTGGCCGGACGGCTGCCGGCAGTGCACAACTATAACCTGGCGGTGTTGGAGGAAGGGGGGCAGGTGATCTTTACACACCATGTCGCGCCCGGCGGGGCAGACCGCTCCTACGGCATCCACGTAGCCCAGTTGGCCGGCGTGCCCCGCCCGGTGCTCAACCGGGCCCAGGAGCTACTGGAACAGTTGGAGAGCGGGGAATTTCGCCCCGGCACACCCGCGTCAGCGCCCAGCCAGCCGCCCCTCTTTGCCGCCGAACATCCGGCGGTGGAAGAACTGCGCGGGCTGGACGTCGCAACGATGACGCCGTTGGAGGCGATCAACAAACTGTACGAGCTGCAAAAAAAAGCTGCGCTACCCATAGCACGGTAGAAATCGCGGCCACTGACGGGCTTTGATTGGGAACGCGGCACGCAAAAATATGACGCGCACCTGGCCCCAGGACGAGGCTTGACGCTCTCCCCCGCTCTGTTATAATACGGTGTAAAGAAACCAGGTTTGCCCAAAACCTGGTTTCTCACTTGCCTGAATTGAGGAACTATGCTGGAAAGATTGTCCAAAATCGAAGAACGGTATCAAGAGCTGACGCGCCTGATGGCCGACCCGGAGGTGGCGCAGAATTACGAGCGCGTGACCGAATACGCCAAAGAGCGAGCCGAGATAGAAAAAATCGTCGAGCTTTACCGCGAGTATAAAAACACAGCGCAGGAATTGGAAGAGACCAGGCCGTTGCTATCCGACGAGACAGACCCGGACATGCGTGAGTTGGCCGCGGCCGAGATAGAACAACTGGCGAGCAAACTGTCCGGGTTGGAGCCGCGCCTCAAACAGTTGCTGCTCCCCCAAGACCCGCGCGACAACAAAAACGTGATCGTCGAGATCCGCGCCGGGGCCGGCGGCGACGAGGCCGGACTATTTGCCGCCGAACTTTACCGCATGTACACTCGCTACGCCGAACGGCAGGGATGGAGCACAGAGTTGTTGAGCGAACACGCCACCGGCGTCGGCGGATTCAAGGAGGTCGTCTTTGGAGTCAAAGGGCAGGGCGCTTTCTCCCGCTTCAAGTTCGAAAGCGGCGTCCACCGCGTCCAGCGGGTTCCCGTCACCGAGTCATCGGGGCGCATCCACACCTCCACCGTCACGGTGGCCGTCCTGCCGGAAGTGGACGATGTCGAG
>CAYNVC010000281.1:0-4216 GCA_964400615.1 uncultured Anaerolineales bacterium
ATAACCCAAGTCCACACAGAAGTCAAAACCTGTTTCTAACACAGTAAAGGAGCAATCCCTCGCCCCCGCTCCAACTACTTGACAGGCGGGAAAATTCATGTATAATTGATACTGAGAATTGTTATCAATAACAAAAGATGAACGATAAAGACACCCTACGAGATACATTCCAGGCAGCAGGCCGGCGGTTGACTTCTCAACGCCGGCTTGTGCTCGATGTACTCCGGACGAGCAACGAGCACCTGGACGCCGAAATGATCTATGCGCAAGCACGCACACGCGCCCCCGACATCGGCCTGGCGACGGTCTACCGCACGCTGGCCGTGCTCAAAGAGATGGGCCTGGTGGAAGAACACCGCCTGGGCGAGGAACACGGTCACTATGAAGCGGTGAAAGCCAACCCCCACTATCACTTTACCTGCCTGGGCTGCGGCAAAGTGATCGAGTTCGACACCCCCCTGATGGAACAAATCAAACGCGAGTTGAGCGAGCAAACGGGTGTGAGTATCACCAGCGCTCACCTGCACCTGAGCGGGTACTGCGCCGAATGTCAAAACGAAACAGGAGGACGACACAGTAATGAGAAATAGGGGACATGGAACGGCAACCGTTGGAGACATCGTACCGCTGAGTGCAATGCACACCGGCGAGCACGGCGTGGTGGTCGAGATGAATGGTGGCCGGGGAGTGCTAGGCCGTATGACCGCCCTGGGATTCACACCAGGGGCAGAGATCACGATCGTGCAGAACTTTGGACGGGGGCCGCTCATCGCGCTGGTGCGGGATACCCGCATCGCGCTGGGACGGGGCGAGGCCGGACACCTCTTTGTCCGCCGGAATCGTTGATAGTTTGAAGGTGTTTCGATGAAACCTGAATCACGGACAGACGAGGTACTGGTGGCGCTGGCCGGGCAGCCCAACGTGGGCAAATCCACCATCTTTAACCTCCTCACCGGTCTCAACCAACACGTGGGAAACTGGCCGGGCAAGACGGTCGAGCGGAAAGAGGGAATCTTTGAGCACAACGGCACGACCTACCGGTTGGTCGACCTGCCCGGCACGTACAGCCTGACCGCCAACTCGGCCGAGGAAGTGGTCGCCCGCGAGTTCATCATCCGCGAGCGCCCGGACGTGGTGGTGGCCCTGGTGGACGCGGCGATATTGGAGCGCAGCCTCTATCTGGTGGCCGAACTGCTCTCCCTGCCGGCCCCGGTCATCGTGGCGCTGAATATGATGGACGTGGCGGAGCAAGAGGGATTCCGCATCGAGCCGGAGGTGCTGGAAGCCGCGCTGGGGGTCGCGGTCGCGCCAATGACCGCCTCCAAGAACATTGGTGTGCGCGAGTTGGTGGAAAAAATCGATCAGGTAGCGCACCAGGATAGCCGCGACTATTGCCCCAAGCGGCCCGAGATTCGCGCCGACCACCGGGAGGTGCTGGATGAAATCGAGAGATTGATCACCGGGTGCACACCGGAACCATATCCACAGGACTGGGTGGCGCTCAAACTGCTGGAAGGGGACCGCGAAATCACAACAATGATGCAGGGCTGCATGTCGAGCGAACAATGGGAAGCGGTGCACGACGTATTGCGCTCCCACGACGACGCACTGGTCGCTGTGGCCGGGGGGCGGTACGAGTGGATCGGGCGCATGATCCGCGCCGCCGTCACTCGCCCCAAAGCCGGGCAGATCGGCCTGACGGAGCGGCTCGACCGTTGGGCCACCCATCCCTTTTGGGGACTCTTGATCCTGACCGGAATCCTGGGTTTTACATTTTGGCTGACCTATGCCATCGGTTCGCCCGTACAAGAATGGCTCAACACCTGCGTGGTGGGAGGGCTGGCGGAACTGACCCGCGCCTGGATGAGCGGAGCGCCGGATTGGCTGGTGGGTATAGTCGTAGACGGGGCCATCGGCGGGGTGGGATCGGTGTTGACCTTTTTGCCCATCCTGATCATCTTTTTCGCCGCAATGGGCGCGATGGAGGACGTCGGCTACATGGCCCGCGCGGCCTACGTGATGGATGGCTTTATGCACTTGATGGGGCTGCACGGCAAATCGTTCCTGCCGCTGTTCCTGGGATTCGGCTGCAACGTTCCGGCGGTGCTGGGCACACGGGTGATCGAATCACGCCGCGCCCGCCTGTTGACCATCCTGCTGGCCCCGCTGGTTCCCTGCACCGCCCGTATGACGGTGGTCGCGTTCCTGGCCCCAGCCTTTTTCGGCTCGGCGGCGACGCTGGTCTCGTGGGGTCTGATCCTGCTCTCGCTGCTGGTGCTGGCACTCTCCGGCGTCCTGATCAACAAGACCATCTTTCGGGGCCGGCGAGCGGCGTTTATCATGGAGCTGCCACTCTACCACGTCCCCAACCCGCGCACTATTGGGCTGCTGGTGTGGCAGCGCAGCCTCTCGTTCGTGCGCAAAGCCGGGACGCTGATCCTGGTGGTCTCGATAGTGGTGTGGTTGCTCTCGGTGCTGCCCGGCGGCCAGGTCGAGACCAGTTACCTGGCCCATCTCGGCCGCTGGCTGGAGCCGGTCGGCCGGCTGATGGGCTTTGATTGGCGGCTGATGGTGGCATTGTTGACCAGTTTCATCGCCAAAGAAAACTCTATCGCCACCCTGGGCGTGTTGTTCGGGGCCGGTGAGGGCGGCGGGTTGGCGGCCACTATGGCGGCCACCTTCCCCATCCCCACCGCCCTGGCCTTCCTGGTGGTACAGATGCTCTTTATCCCCTGTGTGGCGACCGTCGCCGTCATCAAACAAGAGAGCAATTCCTGGTGGTGGACTCTGTTCAGCGTCGGGTTCTTGCTGCTCGTCTCGTGGAGCGTAGGGATGGTGGTCTTTTGGCTGGCCCGGTTGGGAGGGCTGTAATGTCCAAACTGGAGCGATTCTTTGTCGTCGCCCTGGTCGCGCTGGTGCTGTTGACCGTGGCGATCATATTTGTCGGGCCGCGCCTGATCCACCCGCAGCCGTCACCCGAGCAACCGCCGGGGCCGGGCGAGACCGAAACAATGCCGGCGCGGGTGGTCGAAATACTGGAAGAGGGCACGGTAGACCTGGGAGACGGTAGTTCACAGCCCTACCAACACCTGTTGCTGCGCGTCGAGGGCGGATCGCTGGCCGGGCAGGAGGTGGAGGTCGAGGAAGGGACGGTCAACATCATCAGCAACCAGCGGCTGTTCCACGTCGGAGACCGTATCTACCTGGAACGGGCCATAGGGCCGGACGGCGACCGTTTCTACATCTCGGATTTCAGGCGCACGACGCCGCTGGCGTTGATCGCCCTCTTGTTCGTGGGATTGGTGATACTGGTGGGCCGGGGCAGGGGTGGACGCTCTCTCCTGGGCACACTCGCCAGCCTGGTGGTGGTGTTCTTTTTCATCCTGCCGCAGATCGTCGCCGGGCACGACCCGGTGATCGTCAGCATCGTTGGATCGGTGGGGCTGCTGGCCGTCTCCACCTACCTGGTGTACGGCTGGAACTGGAAAGCGCACGCGGCAATGATCGGGATGATGCTCAGCCTGGTGCTGACCGGGGCGCTGGCCTGGGTGTTCGTGGGCTGGACCCGGCTGACCGGTATGAGCGTGGAGGAGAGTTCCTACCTGGTGCTCGAGCTGGGGCCGGATTTGAACTTTCGGGGCCTGGTGTTGGGAGGAATCATCATCGGCACGCTGGGTGTCCTGGACGACATCTGTATTGGGCAAGCCTCGGCCATTTTCGAGCTGGTCAACGCCAACCGCGACCTGACCTGGCAGCAACTCTTTCTCCGCAGCCTCAACATTGGGCGAGATCACATCGCGGCTATGGTCAACACACTGCTGCTGGCATACGTGGGCGCGTCGCTGCCGTTGATGCTCGTCTTTAGCATATACCAGGAACCAATCTGGCGGCGAATCAACCGCGAACCTATCGCCGAGGAGATCGTGCGCACGCTGGTAGGCAGCCTGGGGTTGGTCCTGGCGGTTCCGATCACCAGCCTGGCCGCCAGTCTGATGGCCCGCTGGGCTGTGCGCGGGGATAGGGAACGGGTGAGCAGCGAGACGGAGGTACAAAAGAGCGGGGAAACAGAGGAACAGGGGAGCGGAGAAGCGGATGGAATGCTGAACCGGCTGCTGAAATTGTTAGAGACGGGGGGGACACACCGGGTGAGCGACCTGGCCCGTGAGTTGGAGGCGACGCCCGACCTGGTCGAGATGATGTTGGAGGATTTGGTGCG
>CAYNVC010000282.1:0-4214 GCA_964400615.1 uncultured Anaerolineales bacterium
GCGTGGGAATACCAGTTGCGCGACGTCAACACATCCATCACCATTGAACTGCCAGAAGCCTGCGCGAGCGCGGGCGTTGGGGGCGAAAACGATCTCCCCATCATGGCCGACGCGACCAACATGACCACGATGGCCGGCATGACAATGTACGAGTCGGACAGCTCGTTCGACGACGTGGTGTCCTTTTACCAGGAACAGATGCCGGCCAATGGCTGGAGCGATACCGGCGGAGGGTTCAGTTCACCGGACAATACCATGCTGAACTATGGCAAAGAGGGACGCACAGCCAACATCATGATCAGCGAAAGCGATGGCACAGTTTCTGTGGTGATCACGAGCGAGTAACACGGGCGGATTCGGATCAACCGAGGCTCACAGACCGCTCCCAGTATGGGGGCGGTCTGTTTTGCAATCCAGGGTGCCGGTTTGCACCTTCTTGCCAACATCACTTTTCCGGATACAATAAGAGTCCTGCAATCACAGTAGAGCGGAGGCAGCAATGAAGACCGACCTGGACCAGTTGTGCATCAACACCATCCGTACCCTGGCGATGGATGGGGTACAGAAAGCCAAATCGGGCCATCCCGGCATGCCGATGGGAATGGCAGATACAGCCTACGTGCTGTGGAACCGTTTCCTCAAGCACAACCCGGCCAACCCGGCCTGGCCCAACCGGGACCGGTTTATCCTCTCGGCCGGGCACGGCTCGATGCTGCTCTACAGCCTGCTCCACCTCACCGGCTATGACCTGTCGCTGGAGGAGCTGGAGAATTTTCGCCAGTGGGGCAGCCGCACCCCCGGCCATCCGGAGTATGGCCTCACTCCGGGGGTCGAGATGACCACCGGCCCGTTGGGGCAGGGTTTTGCCTCCGGGGTGGGGATGGCGATTGCAGAGCGATTCCTGGCCGCCACGTTCAACCGCCCCGGCATGACCGTATTCGATCACTTTACATACGGCATTGTCTCCGACGGCGACCTGATGGAAGGGGTGAGCCACGAGGCGGCTTCACTGGCCGGGCATCTGAAACTGGGTAAAATTATCTATCTCTACGACGACAATGATATTTCCATCGAAGGCGCGACTGAAATCACATTCACCGAGGACGTCCCGGCCCGCTTCCGGGCCTACGGCTGGCACGTGCAGGAAGTGGACGGGTACGATCTGGCCGGGATCGAGGCGGCCATCCGCGCCGCGCAGGAGGAAACGGAGCGCCCCTCCCTCATCGTCTGCCACACTCACATTGGCTATGGCAGCCCGCACAAGCAGGATAGCGCCACCGCTCACGGCGCTCCGCTGGGGGAGGACGAAGTACGGCTGACCAAGCAGGCGCTCGGCTGGCCGCCCGACGCGCACTTTCTCGTCCCAGAGAAAGCGCTGACGGTATTCCGCCGGGCGCGCGAGCGGGGCGAGCAGATGGAGGCCCAGTGGCAGGCCACCTTCGAGCGCTACCGGTCGGCGCACCCGGAAGAAGCTGCACTGTTAGAAACACTGTGGGGCGGTGAGTTGCCCGCCGGCTGGGCGGACGCTCTGCCCAGCTTTACCCCCTCCGCTGGCCCGCTGGCGACGCGCCATGCCTCCGGCGCAGTGTTGAACGCGCTCGCCTCCGCCCTTCCCACCCTCGCCGGCGGCTCGGCCGACCTGGCTCCCTCCAACGGCACGCGGCTCCAGGATTACGCCGATTTCCAGCCCGAGACACCCGCCGGGCGAAACCTTCACTTTGGTGTGCGCGAGCACGCCATGGGCAGCATCCTGAACGGGCTGGCGCTGCACGGCGAGATGATTCCCTACGGCGGCACCTTTCTGATCTTTGCCGACTATATGCGCCCGCCGGTGCGGCTGGCGGCACTGATGCGCCTGCAAGTCGTCTACGTCTGGACACACGACTCGGTCTGGATCGGCGAGGACGGCCCCACCCATCAGCCGGTCGAGCACCTGGCGACGCTGCGGGCCATCCCCAACCTGACCGTCATTCGTCCGGCCGACGCCAACGAAACCGCCGCGGCCTGGCGCGTGGCGCTGGATCGGCGCGACGGCCCCACCGCGTTGATCCTCACCCGCCAAAAGCTGCCCGTGCTGATCGAGACCTACCGCAAGCCAGACGAGACGGTCGGGAGAGGAGGGTACATCCTGGTCGAAAGCTCCGGCGTCCCCAGCCTGCTGCTCATCGCCAGCGGCTCCGAGGTACACCTGGCGTTGGAAGCGCGAGACCTGTTGGCCCAAAAGGGGATAGCGGTGCGCGTGGTCAGCATGCCCAGTTGGGAGATATTCGACGCGCAGCCGGCCGGATACCGGGATTCGGTGCTGCCGCCACAGGTGACGGCCCGGCTGGCAATCGAGGCCGGTGTGACACAGGGGTGGGGCAAATACGTCGGCCCGGACGGCGCTGTGCTGGGACTGGATCGGTTCGGCGCGTCGGCCCCCTACGAGACGCTGATGGACAAATTTGGTTTTACCGCTGCGGCAGTGGCCGAGCGAGCCGCGCAGTTGCTGGAAAATGCAAAATGACCGATCCGGGCGCGTACCCTCTCACTTATACCGGCTACTACAATGGCGACTCCCGGCCGGTGCGCGGCGTCGCGCCGGTGGAGGAAATGGTCACTATCCACGTGAACGGCAAGCCGCTGGTCAGCCTGATGTGTACCCCCACCAACCTGGAAGAACTGGCGCTGGGGTTTCTGTTCAACGAAAGGCTGATCGAGGGGCAGGGTCAAGTGACAGCGGTCGAGACGTGCGGCGAAAGGCGCTGCGTGGACGTGTGGCTCGATCACGCCATCGAGGCCCCGGCGCTGCGCGTCGTCACATCCGGCTGCTCCGGCGGCGTCACTTTCCAGGATGCCGCCCAGGTACATCAACGGGTCGCGCAGGGCAGGCAAATCACGCCCCAGCAGGTGACGCAGTTGATACAAGAGTTTGCCCAGACGACCACTATCTACCGCCGGGCAGGGGGCGTCCACGGCGCGGCGCTGGCCGGGGACGAGGGTATCGTTTGCACGGCCGAGGACGTGGGGCGGCACAATGCGCTCGACAAAATCGCCGGTATCTGCCTGCGGCAAGGACACGCTATGCCGGGCAAGAGGCTGATCACCAGCGGGCGCATCAGTTCCGAGATGGTGAATAAAGCGGCGCGGATGGGGCTGCCAATCGTCATCTCGCACACTTCACCGACCTCGCTCTCGATCCAACTGGCACAAGAGTGGAATATCACCCTGATCGGATACACGCGCCGGCGCTCCTTCCGCGTCTACACCGGCGACGAGCGGATACGCAAACCAGAGTAACCACCCTGCTGACCTTTCAACTTGCGCCTTATGAAGCCGTATTCCCACATCTACCTCTCCCCTCACCTGGATGACGCTGTGCTCTCGTGCGGGGGACGAATCTGGCAGCAGACGCAATCCGGTGCGGGCGTGCTGGTCGTGACCATCTTTGCCGGAACTCCCCCAGCGGACGCTTTGCTCTCGCCACTCGCTCAGGCGCTGCACGCGCGTTGGGGGGAACCGGGCGACGCTGCGGCAGCACGGCGGGGCGAAGATCGGGCGGCGCTGGCCTTGCTGGGGGCAGACATCGCGCACTGGCCCTATACCGACTGTATCTACCGCCAGGCTCCCGATGGCAAGCCGCTCTACGCCGATTGGGAATCGCTGTGGGGGGAGTGCAATCCACGGGACGAGGAACTGGTAGCAGAGTTAGCGACCCGGATAGCGGCGTTGCCGTTGCAGCCTGATGAAACGCTGTACGCGCCGTTGGGGAGAGGCCACCACGTGGATCATCAGATCGTGCACCGGGCCGCGCTGGCCTCGGGGCACGCGCTCGTGTGCTACGACGATTTCCCTTACGCTGGCGACCCGCAGGCGACCCCGGCGGAATTATCAGGGCAGTGGCAGGCAGAGTTGGCGCTGCTTCCCGTGGAGGCCGTGGAGGCCAGAATCGGGGCCATCGCCTGCTATCGTTCGCAGATCAGTTCCTTTTGGGCCAGCGAGGCGGAGATGGCAGCAGCGGTGCGGGCTTTTGCGGAACAGACCGGAGGGGGCAGACCGGCGGAGCGGTATTGGAGACCGGTCGCCGCCGGTCTGCCCGGCCCGTAGGGCAACAACTTGCCAAAACGCAATTTGGCAACGACGTGCCGCGCCCGTAGGGCAATTTGCCAACTTGCCAGAGCGCAATTTGGCAAATTGCGCTACGTACCAAAGCCGAAATGTGGCATCGTTACTGA
>CAYNVC010000283.1:0-4174 GCA_964400615.1 uncultured Anaerolineales bacterium
AAGGTGATGGTGGAGGGAAACGGGATGCGGGCCGAGTTGGGGGCACTGCTGGCGGGCGCGTGCGCCAGCGTCACAATCACAGCCCAGGCACGCGCCGACCTTGCACCGGGAACCGAGATCAGAAACGTGGCCTCCGCAGGCAATACCTACGATGACACGACGATAACCGTCGTTGGCCTGCTGCCGGAGAGCGGAAAAGCCATTTCACTGACTGCGGCGGCATTGCTGGCGCTGGGCGCGGGGTTGTTGGCGATTGGGATGGCAAAAAGCAGAGCGGTTTTCCACAGCCGTCCCTCTGATGGCAGGTAGAAACCGGCCCTACATAGTTGCAGTTTCCGGCGCGTGTGATACAATGCTCGACGTATGGAAGAACAAGAGGTCACTTTTATCGCCGAAAGCACGGGGGAACGTCTGGACAAGGCCATCTCTGCCCACGTCCCCGATCTCAGCCGGGCGGCAGCGCAACGGCTGATCAAAGAGGGCGCGGGCGCGGTCACGGTCAACGGGCGGCCCAGCAAGCCCAGCTACCGCGTCCAGGAGAGAGACGAGATTTTCGTGCGCATCCCGGCCGAGATGCCGGAGGAGGCGCAGGCAGAGGACATCCCGCTCTCGATCATCTACGAGGACGACGTTTTGCTGGTGGTGGACAAGCCGGCGGGGATGGTCGTGCATCCTGCGCTGGGGCACACCAGCGGCACGCTGGTCAACGCGGTGCTGGCCCATTGTCCCCAGTCGGCCGGGGCCGGAGGGCCGGAGCGGGCCGGGATCGTCCACCGGCTGGATAAGGACACCTCCGGCCTGATCATCGTCGCCAAAGACGAGGAAACCCGCGCCGCGTTGCAGCGCCAGTTCAAACACCGGCAGGTCGCCAAGACGTACCTGGCGCTGGTCGAGGAACAGGTACAGCCCAGGGAGGGGATCATCGAGGCTCCCATTGGGCGGGACAAGCGACAGCGCAAGAAAATGGCCGTGCTGCGGCGGGGGCGAGAGGCGAGCACGATGTACCGGGCGCTCGAGTATTTTCCGCACCACACCCTGTTGGAGGTCAAACCCCACACCGGACGCACGCACCAGATCCGCGTGCATCTGGCCTGGTTGGGCCACCCCGTGGTGGGGGACACGGTCTACGGTCGCCGTCGCCAGCGACTGCTCCGGGAACGCCATTTCCTACACGCCGCGCGGCTGCGTTTTACTCATCCAGTCACCGGCGCAGAGATCGAGTGCAAAGCGCCGCTACCGTCAGAGTTGGAGGCTGTGCTCAGACGGCTGCGGCGCTCTTGACAAATCATTATCGAGGAGTGGAGAAAATGGCAGACAAATTGGATTTTATGCGCGAGGAACTGGATGCCGCCCAGGCAGAAAAGAGATACATCAACATCCGCACGATGGACTCCCCGGCCGACGGCTGGATGGTGGTGGACGGCAAACGGGTGCTGAACCTGTGCACCAACAATTACCTGGGGCTGGCGAACCATCCCGAGCTCAAGGCCGCCGCCAAAAAAGCGGTGGACGAGTGGGGAGTAGGACCGGGGGCGGTGCGCACCATCGCCGGCACCCAGCGGCTGCACGTCGAGTGTGAGGAACGCATTGCCAGCTTCAAGCGGGTCGAGGCGGCCCTGCTGGTGCAGAGCGGATTTTGTGCCAACCAGGCTGCCATCCCGCCGCTGGTGGGCCGGGACAGGGAGAGCGGCGCCCAGGACTGCATCTTTTCCGACCGCCTCAATCACGCCTCGATCATTGACGGGGCGCGGCTGAGCGGGGCCAAGATCATTGTCTTTGAACACCGCGACCCGGCCGACCTGGAGGCCAAGATCAAGGAACACTTGCCCAAGTTCCGGCGCGGGCTGATGGTGACGGACGGCGTCTTTTCGATGGACGGCGACGTCGCGCCGCTGGACAAGCTGTACGAGGTGGCCGCCAAATATGGCGTGTTGACGATGGTGGACGACGCCCACGGCGAGGGTGTGTTGGGCCAGGGGCGCGGTATCGTCTCCCACTTTGGGCTGGAGGGCAAATTCGATGTCGAGATCGGCACGCTCTCCAAAGCGTTTGGCGTGATGGGCGGCGTCATCGCCGGAAAAGCTGTGGTGGTGGACTATATCCGCCAAAAAGCGCGGCCCAATCTCTTTTCCAGCGCCCTCACCCCGGCCGATACCGCCGCCTGCAGGGCCTCTGTGGAATACGTCGAAAACCATCCCGAGCTGGTGGAAAAGCTGTGGGAGAACGCCGAGTATTTCAAGGCCGGGATCCAAAAGCTGGGCATAGATACCGGTCACACCGAGACGCCCATCGTGCCGGTGATGTTGGGCGAGGTAAAGTTAGCCAAAGAGTTTAGCGCCAAATTGTTTGATTCTGGCGTCTTTGCTATGGCGCTGGGATTCCCCACCGTCCCCAAGGGCCAGGCCCGCATCCGCGTGATGAATACCGCTGCCCACACCCGCGCCGATTTGGATTACGGGTTAGAGATGTTCGAGTTGGCAGCGCGTGAACTGGGGGTTATATAGCGCCATCCATAACCCGCGAATCCCCATTCGCGGGCGGAATGGGGATTCCGGCGCTACGAACGATTCCGGAACGGGATTCCGCGCCATCCGTAGCCCGCGAATCCCCATTCGGGCGGCGGACGGATTTCTGAAAAATAATGTTCCGTTCCCTCAACTCACGGTTGCTGCTCTCGTACATCGTCGTCATCCTCGTCTGTCTGGCACTGGTGGGGCTGGGGCTGTTGCTGTTCGTGCGAGCCAGCCCGTTGTGGACCGGTGCGGCGTTCCTGCGCCTGGAAGCGGCAGCCCGGGCGGCGCTCCCCGCCCTCCAACAGGGCGCTCAACTCGAGTCACCCACGGACGTATTGGCCCGGGTTGCCGAGGAGCAAGAGGTACGCACGCTGTTGGTGGACAAGACAGGGACAATCGTCTTTGACAGCGGAGACGACTGGGTTGGGAAGCGATTGGAACAGAGCGACGTCCGGCTCATCGGCAAACCCCGCGCCAGGGGCCTCTTTACCGCCCCAGGTGGCGGGCGCTGGGCGTTTGTCTCTCAGCCGCTCCCTTCGCCGGAAGGGAAACGCCAGGCAGTTCTGTTCGTCTCCCCCCAATCCCGCCTGTTGATGCTGGCCTGGTTCGCCGAAAACCTCCTCCCCCCGCTGGTACAGGCCGGGGCGGTGGCGCTGGTGCTCTCTGTCCTGTTGGCATTGCTCATCAGCCGCTCGGTCGCCGCTCCGCTGCGCCGGGTGGCAGGGGCGGCGGAATCACTAGCCAGGGGCGAGGTCGGCACACGCGCCCCGGTCTCGGGCCCAACCGAGGTGCGTGGATTAGCCCGCTCCTTCAACACGATGGCCGACCGAGTCGAGGCAGCCCAACGCTCGCAGCGCGACCTGGTAGCCAACGTCTCTCACGAGCTCAAGACCCCCCTCACTTCGATCCAGGGCTTTTCACAGGCGCTGCTCGATGGCACAGCGCAGACGCCGGAGGCGGTAGAGCGAGCCGCCCGCATAGTCCACGAGGAAGCAGCGCGGATGCGCCGCCTGGTGGACGAGTTGCTCGTCCTGGCCCGCTTCGACGCCGGGCAGATGGTGTTGGCGCGGGACACGGTGAATCTCGGCCAGTTGCTGCGCAGCTGCGTCGAGGGAATGGCCCCCCAGGCGCAGGGTGCGGGGGTGAGCGTGACGCTGGACGTGGCCGAGAATCTGTTCGTCTCCGGCGACGGGGACCGGCTGGCGCAGGTGATGGATAATCTACTGGATAACGCGGTCACTCACACACCGGAGGGAGGGCATGTGACGGTGACAGGGCGACGCGCGGCAGCAGAGATCGAGGTGACGGTCAGCGACACCGGCGCGGGGATTCCACCCGCCGCGCTCCCGCGTATTTTTGAGCGTTTCTACCAGGTGGATAAATCGCGGGGGCAAGGGCACGGGGCAGGACTGGGGTTGGCGATCAGCAAAGAGATCGTGGAGGCGCACGGGGGCAGCATCGCCGCCGAGAGCGTGGTGGGGTTGGGAACCAGGTTCACCGTCCGGCTTCCGTTGGGAAATAACTAGAGTTTATCCACATGCGGGCGGGGACGCCCGCGTTCCGGCGGAGGCTATGGATCGCGGCCATCCTGGCCGCATGCGGGCGAGGACGCCCGCGTTCCGGCGGAGGCTATGGATCGCGGCCATCCTGGCCGCATGCGG
>CAYNVC010000284.1:0-4166 GCA_964400615.1 uncultured Anaerolineales bacterium
CCACTTTGATAGCAGCGTGGGGCGCGGGACGAGAATAGGCTTCGAGTTGCCGGTCTCTTGATTGGTTTGAGTCATCGTCTCGAAATGCGCTCACAGGACAAGTCTGGTCTGCCACAGGCTGAAAAAGTGCGGGCTGGTTTTCGCCCTGCCACTCCCGGTATGTACACAGCCGGCGTGGACGTAGGTGCGATCACCGCCAAAGCCGCCATTCTTGATGCCGGGGTGCTCCTCGCCACGGCCGTCATACTGGCCGGGTACGACCGGGCTGCCGCTGCGCTCCAGGTGCTCGACCAGGCCCTGGCGCAGGCCAGGCTCACCCGCGAACAGATAGGCTGCCTGATTGGCACCGGCTACGGGCGCGTGCAGGTCGCCGGGGCCGACCGCACCGTCACCGAAATCACCTGCCACGCCAAAGGAGCGTATTATCTCTGCCCCGACGTGCGGACGGTGATAGACATCGGCGGGCAAGATAGCAAAGGCATCGCCATCGGCGCGAACGGGCGGGTGCTCGATTTCGTGATGAACGACAAATGCGCCGCCGGAACCGGGCGCTTTCTGGAAGTGATGGCCCACGCCCTGGAGGCCGACCTGGCCGATTTCGGCGCTCTGGCTCTCTCCGCCCCCGCCCGCGCCAAGATTTCCAGCACCTGTACCGTCTTTGCCGAATCCGAGGTCATCACTCACCTGGGCCACGGCACTCCCCGCCCCGAGATCGTCGCCGGCATCCACGAATCCATCGCCGCCCGCATCGCCACTATGCTGGGCCGTATCCCGATAAAGGACGTGGTCGTGCTGACGGGAGGGGTATCTCACAACGCGGGCGTGGTTCGTATGTTGGAGGAAAAACTGGGGCACGACATCGTCGTCCCGGAGCAGGCCCAACTGGCGGGAGCCATCGGCGCGGCCCTCATCGCACAGGGGTAGAAATGCTATCTCCATTCTCCAATCTCCGGCCTCCACTTGGTTTCCTCACCGCCTACGTCCCGGAGGAACTGTTCCACGCGGCAGGGTTCGCCCCCATCTACCTCTTCCACACCCCGGAGGACCGTGGACTGGCACGCATCCACCTGCCCGGCTTTACCTGCTGGATCGCCGGTTCCGCGCTCGACCGGGCGCTGGCGGGCGAGTTGGACGGCCTGGCCGGGATGGCGCTCGCCACCACGTGCGATACGACGCAGGGTTTGATCGATCTCTGGCGGCGGAATGTGCCGCATATTCCCCTTTTCCACTTTGGGATGACGCAGCGGCTGGATGGCCCCTCTGCCCGCCCCTATCTCCTGGCAGAGTTGGACAGTCTGCGGGAGCGGGTGGCAGCGCAGACAGGCCGGACAATCGGCGACGACGCGCTGCGGGAGAGCATCGCGCTCTATAACCACACCCGCGCCCAGGTGCGCCAGCTATATGCCCGCGCCGCCGATTTCGAGCCACCCGACCTGTACGCATGCGTGCGGGCTGCGCTCACCTCCACCCCCTTGCCCCTCATTTCCCCTGCCCCCAGTCCCGCCGCGCCCGCGCTCATTATCGCCGGCCCTGCGTTGGGCGACCCAGTCCTCCTGGAAATTCTGGAGCAAGCCGGGGCGCGTGTTGCCGGGGACGTGCTGGATATGGGGGAGCGATATTTTATGGTGGACGCGGCCGAGGATGGCGACCCGCTTGCGGCTCTGGCAGACCGGTTGCTGGCGCTCGTGCCCACTCCCACCAAACATCACTCCCGCCGCTCCCGCGCCGCTCACCTGCTCGCGCTGGTGGAGGAGCGCGGCGCACAGGGAGTCATCTTTGCCCGCCAAAAATTCTGTGATCCCCACGGCTTTGATTACGTCCAAATGGCCCACGCGCTGGAGGGGGCCGGTGTGCCCCACTTGTTGATCGAGCTGGAGCAGGCTTCGCAGGCCGGCCAGCTGCGCACGCGGGTGGAGGCGTTCGTAGAGATGGTGGCTCAAAAAATCGGCGCATAGGGCAGGCTGGCAGCTCGCCAACCTGCAAGTTGGCAACTTGCGCTACGCGGCGCGGACGTGGGGCAGATGGTAACACGGCCACTCTGGAGGCTACTTTGGGCCAACGGGACGGACTGGGGCGGTGCGGGATCCATCACCACCGGCACGGTCAACCTGCGGACTGACCCCGGCTTTGTAGCAACCGGAGACTACCACATCCACTCCACTTCGGCGGCGGTGGACGCCGGGGTGACGACCGACATAGACGGCGACCCACGACCTTTCGGTTCGGGGTACGACGTCGGCGCGGACGAGTTCTCTAGCGTTATCTACCTCCCGTTAGTGCTGCGCAACCGGTAAAAGCAAAAAGCCCCGGCAGGTCTAGTCCTGTCGGGGCTTGCCACTTGTCACTGGTTTTTGTCCGTCCTCCAATTTCTTGGCTTCTGGTGATAATGGACGGGCTAACTTGGTCACAGAGCCTTCCCCCGGCTGTTCAGGATCATTTACCCGATACCTGGCTTATCCCTGCGAGGCCGAGGATCACGATAACTGCCACTCCCCCCACTATCCCGATGATCGAACGCTTACGTATTCCATACGCCGCGCCTGGTGGATTGCCAACTAGCTAGCGACACATACACCGAAGGCACAAGGAGCAATGTGGAAACGAAGAGTATTCCGAGCAATCCCGTCCGCTCGACAAAAACCACGATTGAGAGAGCCGCCAGCGAGAAGAGCGTGGACAGTATGCCCAGGATTCTGCGATGTAGTGGGGACAAGAGAATGAATATCCCAACGCACGTTTGCAGAACAAGATTTATATCGGGTAATCTCGCCGTGATAGGGCCTTCCGTGATATTGAAATCACCGTACATGCGAGCAGTGACTATAATGCTGCCGTAGAAGAGGAGCAAGACAGCGCCGTAGACTTCCATCAGACCACCCTTTACCTTTGCCATATTTACCTCAAACTGTACCTTTGTTACTGCTGTAACGCACTCTCAACCAGCCCCAGATCCTGCAGGAACCAAAACAGGGGTGGATGGTTGAATGATGGGCGAATTTGACCTGTTAAGTATGCTCGCCGAATGTCGCCAGGCAACCCCATCTCGGCCAATTTCTTTTTTGTCAGGGAACGGTTGACAACCGTTTCCATCACATCAAGGAGGAAAACATCGGGGTGAGCGACCACCCATCGAGCATTGGCAGTAGGGAGAGTGCCTTCGACTGTAATCCATCCTTGCAGGCGTCCACCCCCTCGGTCTTGCACATCCTCGGTGATTTGATCCAGTAGGTCGGCAGGTACCAGACGCGCGCCGTCAGGCCCTCCGTAGATGGTGACTCGTTGCCCACCGGCATCCACGGCTCGAAGCGAGTAACTTTCCACTTCCAGGCCGGCCTCGGCTACAAAACGCTCAAAGTCAGCTTGGGACAGGGGGCGATTAAAGACCACTTGTACCTGGAGGGTTTTTACGCCCGTGTTTTCTAGTTGTACTAACGCTTCCTGGTTGAGTGCCACGTAAGCCCGGATGCCAGTCGGAGAGGTGTAGTCGTATTCCACCCCGCCGATCAACTCCAGGGTCTCCGGGTCCACCGCTATACCATAGGTGATGCCATCGCCTACTTTCAGGGTAATCGGCTGAGGGGTAGTCTCCCCCTTTGGTGTTGTTGAACACCTGGGGCTCGTATCGAACCACAGAGAACGCAAAGTTTCCTCGTATCCCCATCGTCTGAGCAAGTCTAATATATATGCCATGGTCTTGGCATCGCTCGTGGTATAAGGGACAGGTTCTTGGGATATTCCCCCGCTCAGCCCGGCACTCAACAGCAGCGACAGCAGCACGAACACCGAAAGGAACTTGAACTTGCGCATCTTCAAATCTCCTATGGCAACGATACTCACCAGATTTCTCGATGGCATTTCCAGCATACCATAAACAGACTGGCCCGTCTACTGTGAAAATTACCAGTTTCGACCTGTGGATTCCTACAGGTAAGCAACCCAGGTGCTGCCTGACGCGCGAAAGCCCGGCTCAAGTGCCGGGCTTTCACAGTTGCCTCTTCCCTCCCTCTCAAGGTACAATCCCCTGATCCTTCGCCCACACCGTTGCTTCTACCCGCGAGGTCACATCCAGTCTCTTCAGGATGTTACTCACGTGGAAATCCACCGTCCGCACGGTGATGCTGAGGGCTTGGGCGACCTCCTTATTGCTCAGCCCTTCCGCCACCAGC
>CAYNVC010000285.1:0-4099 GCA_964400615.1 uncultured Anaerolineales bacterium
CCAGCCTGGAACTGTTGGAGGGCAAAGTGCTGCCGGGTGTGGCGGCGCTGATGGACGATTAGAGCGGTTCCGCTGGCCGCCCAGGGAGGCAATCATGCCTTTTGCTAACGGTGAAAACGTAGGCGCGTACCGGATCGTGGAGAAACTGGGCCAGGGTGGTATGGCAACGGTGTTCAAAGCCTACCACCCGGCCCTCGATAGATACGTCGCGGTCAAAGTTATGCACCCGGCCTTTGCCCAGGACCCAAACTTTGCGGCGCGGTTCCAACGCGAGGCCCGCATAGTCGCCAAACTGGATCACCCACACATCATCCCCATCTACGATTACTCCAGCCATCGCGGATATCCCTACCTGGTGATGCGCTTTGTCGCCGGGGAGACGCTCAAGGCCCGGATGGAACGCGGCCCCCTGGACGTGCCGGAGGTGCTGCGTATTGCCCGCGCGGTCGGCCAGGCGCTGACCTACGCTCACGAGCAGGGCATCCTGCACCGCGATGTCAAGCCCTCCAACATCATCCTCACCCCCGATGGCGGAGTCTACCTGACCGACTTTGGGCTGGCGCGAATGGCTGAGGCAGGCGAATCCACCCTCTCCCGTGACGCGCTGCTGGGTACGCCCCAGTACGTTTCCCCGGAGCAGGCCAAAGGGGCCAAGGATCTGGACGCCCGCACCGACGTCTACTCGTTCGGGGTCGTGCTCTACGAGCTGCTGGTGGGCCGCCCGCCCTTTGTCGCCGACACCCCCTACGCCGTCATCCACGACCACATCTTTACCCCGCTCCCCTTGCCGGGCGATCTGAACCCCAACCTGCCGGAGGCGGCGCAGAGAATGTTGCTCAAAGCGCTGGCAAAGGAGCCGGACGACCGGTTTCAATCGGTGGACGAGTTGATCCAGGCGCTCGACGCGGCCTTTGAATCTGTCCCCACACTCCCCCCGCCGCCGGCTGTTCCCGTCTCTCAGGAGACGATAGTCGTCTCCACTCCGCAAGAGGAACAGGTGCAGCCCCAGGAAAAACGAGAGCCGGAGAAAAAGCGGCGCTGGCCCTGGGTCGTTGCCGGCGCAGCGGCCCTGGTTGCATTGGGCGTGATCATCTTGCTGGGCTTGAGAGCGACCAGACAGCGCCGCCATGCCCAGGTCACTCCCCCCGCCGCTACTGCCCAGGTACAGGCTCCACCCGCTGAGGGTGATGCCGGGCAACTCGTGGAAGAAGCAAAAGCCGCCGCCGAGGCGAACAACCTGGGCAGCGCCCTCGACCTGTACGAGCAGGCTATGGACGTTGACCCGCACCTGGTCACGGCCTACGTGGGCGCCAGCCGGACCCTGGTCGAGATGGGAGATGCGGGCCGGGCACTTGAGGTTCTCCAGAGAGGCGTGGAGGCCAATCCGGAAGACCGGGAGCTGCACAAGCACCTGGCTACGCTCCTGTTGCTGACCGAGCAATTCGACGGGGCGGAGGAGGAATTGCGCTGGCTGGAGCAAGATTCGCCCGATGACCCCCTCGTCCACGCCTACGCCGGCGTGCTCGCGCTGGCCCAGGGGCAGCCCTGCGACAAAGCCCGCCCAGAGCTGGACGACGCCCTGCGGCTCGATCCGGATTTGGCCTGGGCGCACTATGGCATGGCCCTTTGTGACCTCCAGGCCCGCAACGTGGACGAGGCGCGGGCCGAGTTGGAATTGGTACTGGCGCAACCAGATACACCTCCCTTTTTGAGAGCACGCGCCGAGCAAAAACTGAATATGCTGGACAAGGGAACGAGGGGAGCCGTGAAGCGCGAGTTTGTGGCGCTGGTTGACCGGGCGAACGAGATCCCCGACGAGGATTTGCGCCACTCGCTCCAGGACATGCTCGGTGCGGCCCAGGGAGCCTGGGAGAACGGAGAGAGCGAACAGGCCATCCAGATTCTACAGCAAGCGCAACAATGGGTGCAGGACAACAGCGATGTGCTCGGTGCACCCCTGACCGGAGATCTGTTGGAACGGCTGACCCGTATCATTGATATGGCGCAGGCCACCGCCGGGCCTTGACGCCCGGCCATACCCGGCACAGCAGGTTCTATTTTCCACCACCCAACGCGGGGCATCGAAATGGGCCGCCGGCACAGATGAAGACTATGGAGTAGGGTACAAGACATGAGACTGGTGATCGACAATGTCAGCAAACTGTACAGGGGCAAGATATGGGGGCTACGTGATTTCAGTCTGGACCTGGAACCCGGTGTATTGGGTCTGTTAGGGCCGAATGGCGCTGGCAAGTCCACTCTTATGCGTATTCTGGCTACCATCACCAAACCCAGTGAGGGTAGAGTCATCTGGAACGACACTGACATTGCCAAATCTCCCAATGAACTACGGGCAGTGTTGGGCTATCTGCCGCAGGACTTTGGCGTTTATCCAAATCTAAATGCGATCGAGTTTTTACAGTACATAGCCGCTATCAAGGGGCTAAATGGTCAATCTGCGCGGAAGCGTATTGACGAGTTGCTTCAGATTCTGAATCTATTTGACGTGCAGAAACAACCTTTGGGCGGCTATTCCGGTGGTATGAAGCAACGGATAGGTATTGCCCAGGCTCTGTTAAACGATCCGCAGTTGCTCATTGTTGACGAGCCAACGACAGGGCTAGACCCTGAGGAGCGCGTTCGTTTTCGTGGTTTACTCTCTGAACTGAGCGGCGAGCGCATCGTCATCCTATCAACCCACATCGTTTCTGACGTGGAGGCGACTGCTACCCACATTGCTATTATCAAGCAAGGACATTTACTGACACATGCCACGCCAGAAAGGTTACTCCAGGCCGTGGAGGGCAAGGTGTGGGAGTGGGCCGTTCCCAGCACCGAGTTGCCGGCATTAAAACAGCGGTTTATTGTCGTCAGCACAATACGACAGAGCGCGGGGGTTATGGTGCGTGTGGTTGCGGACAAGGCTCCGTCCGGGCAGGCTCAGTCCGCCGCACCCAGGCTGGAAGATGCCTACCTTTACTTTGTTGCGGACCAAGGGGCGGGAGTTCGGCAATGATTTCGGGGCGTGTGCTGTATCATCTCATCCGCGCCGACTTTTTGGAGCGCATACGACGCTACAGCGTCCTCATCACCATAGGATTGATCATATATCTCGTTTTCCTTTACCTTCCACCCATTGATGCAAATTACTTGACTCTGGGGTTGGGTCACTACCGGGGTGTGTACAATTCCGCCTGGGTAGGAAGCATCGTCGCCGTGTTATGCTCTACAATCCTGTCGCTGCCCGGTTTTTACCTGGTCAAGAACGCCATCGAGCGAGACCAAAACACAGGTGTTGGACAAATCATCGCCACCACCCCGGTGAGCAAGTGGGGCTACATCCTGGGTAAAACGATCAGCAACCTGGTCTTTCTGGCAATGATGGTCGCCGTCGTCATGATGGCGGCGCTGGGAATGCAACTCGTGCGCGGGGAATCGTTGCACATCGAGTTATGGGCCTTTATAGCGCCACTCTTTTTTACCACCTTGCCGGTGATGGCGCTGGTTGGCGCGTTGGCGGTGTTGTTTGAAACGATTGCCTGGCTGCGGGGCGGCATAGGGAACGTCGTCTATTTCTTCCTGTGGGTCGTCCTCTTGATAACCTCGGTCGGTAGCGAAACCGGGGGGCACAAGGCAATCAACGATCCGTTGGGCGTAACGATCATCACTTCCAGTATGGCCCAAACTGCCGTCGAATTTTATCCTGACTACCAGGGCGCGTTTTCGATAGGCGTAGTTGTGGTAGAAGAGCCTGCGCAGACCTTTGTATGGAACGGTGTGCAATGGACGGCGCAGATTGCTCTGTGGCGGCTGTTCTGGGGTGGAGTTGCACTAGGAGTAGCATTCGTAGCCTCGTTATTTTTTGGCCGCTTTGACCCCGCGCAAGAGAGACGAAAACGGAAGCCACTTGAGCAACCCAAGCCCCAGGTTCTATCTGCACCGGCGCAACCCCAATCGCCAGTCCGCCTGACGCCACTGGAGACGCGAAAGGCCAATGGGATTGCCCTGTTTGGGAGAACGCTCCTGGCCGAATTGCAGCTTGTACTCAAAGGATTGCGCTGGTGGTGGTACCTCGTGGCCTTGGGGCTGATTATTGCCT
>CAYNVC010000286.1:0-3850 GCA_964400615.1 uncultured Anaerolineales bacterium
CCACCCGTTGCCCGTCGTGGAGACGACCGCCAGCAGCCCGCGCTGCTCCGCCTGCACCAACAACGGCATAGACAACTCGAAATCGGCGTCGTGCGTGCCCACGTCACACTCGCCGGAGAGCAGCCGCGCCAACTCGCGCCCCGCTGCAACCAGGAAATCCTCCCGCTCCGGCTGCGGGCGAGCAGCGGCTCCGGCCCGCAGGCTGGCCGCCAATAGCTCGTCCGCCGGAACCTCGTGCGCGTCCAGCACCAGGCGAAAGTAATCGAAGCGGGAGGTAAAAGCCCGCGTTTCCCCGGCGCTGCACTGGTAGAGCCAGTCGAGCGTCACGGGGGGTTGGGCGGGCAGGACGTGCCGGATTTTCCCTTCAGCGCCGTACCCCACCGCCAGCACGCTGACTTCGATGGGAACCTGGCGATTCCGGCGCTGGTCGAGCACCACCTCGTCGGGCGAGTCGGCGCCGATGAACTGGCGCACAAAGAGATCGTCCTCCACGCCGACGTCATAGATCAGGCCATAGATGTCGCTCCCCGCCGTCAGCCCGTCCGCCCGCACGAACGAGCCAAAGGCCGGGATGTCGGGGGTCATCACCCGGCAGCCGACGACAAAGCCGCGCGTTCCGGCCCGCAGCACGCGCCCCACTCGTAGATTTCCGTCACTCATAGGCGATGGCTCCTTTTACCCCGCCGGGTCAGTGTTTTGTAATACGCCTTGGGGGAGATGGTGGCCCGCACCCCGGCTTGCAGCAGCGCCGTGGCGATCATCTCGCCGAACGCTTCCCGCTCCGGCCCGCTGATAAAGGCCAGCTCGTCGGCGCGGGCCAGGGCGTAGGGATAGTCTCCGGTGATGCGTGCCTGGGCGACTATGCCCCCGTGGATCAGGGCCAGTTTGTCCGCGTCCTCCGCCGCCCAGCCCGGCAGCTCGATCCGCGCGATGATCGGGTCTTGGTCCGCGCGGGCCAGGTTGAGGTAGAAAAAGTGGAGCGTGTGTCCGGCGGGCAGGTAATGGTCGTGGTTGATGGGGGCGGGGCTGACGAACAGCGCCGAACGCGCTCCTGGCGGCAGCATCTCGAACAGGGCACGGTCGGGCAGCCGCTCCAGGGGATTGGGTTCCCGCGCTGCCCGCTCCGCATCCCCGCCCAGGTCGGCCAGGTGCAGCAGCCGCGTCACCTCGGCGCGGCGCGGGCGGCTGGTGAAAGCGGCCACGGCAGCGCCGCTGGCGCGAATGCGGCTCAATTGATCGAGGTAGGCGGCTACTTTGACGCGCCGCCATTCCTCGGAGCGCTCCTCCAGCACCCAGAGCAAGAGTGTGCCGTCCACCACGGCCAGCGTCCGGCCCGGCGGTTCGGCGCTGCACAGGTCGGCCAGACGGGTGACTTCGGCCAGGTCGCGGCGCACGTCGAGCAGGTTCCCGGCCACCAGCATCCCGTTTTCGTACAGGTCGGATTCGGTATAGCCCAGGGTGGGCCGGCTGAGTGGTTCGGGGGTCTGCCCGCTGCCGCTCCGGTAGACCAGGCTGCCGACGTTGATGAGATAGTAGAGAGTGGCCCCGTGCCGGTCGGGTTGAATCTGTGAGCCGTCGGCGGCGATGAAGGTGAATTGCTCCGGGATGGACGGAAGCGGGTGAACCGAATCGAGCGGTTCGGCGGTGGGGATGGCGGCGTGGACGGCGCGAGCGGAGTGGCGCAGCTCTGCGCCCTGCCCGGCGTACTCGGCCAGCCAACGGCGTGCCAGCGATGTCATGCCGGCGTACTGCTGCTGACGGGCCGCCGCTTCCCGTCCCAGCGCCTGTACCTGTTCGGTCAATTGGCTCAGCTCGAGCGTCACCTGGCCCTCCTTGCGCTCATAGTCTGGCATTATACCTGACCAATTGGACGCTGGCAAGCGTCTCGACTTGCGCCCCTGCCAACGAGAAAGTATAATGTGGCTATGACCACACTCGAGAAATTCAACGTTTCCCAGGCAACTGCGGAATTGAACAGGCCGTTTGCAATGGTGAACCTGGCTTTTGTGGGCGACATTGCCGTCAGCGTCTACATTTGCCAGGGGATGCTGAACTGGCACAAGCATTTGGATAACGACGAATTGTTCTGGGTTCACCAGGGGACGATGTTGTTGGAGAGCGAGGAGGGGCAGATACGCCTCCGGCCCGGTGAACTGGCGGTCGTGCCCAAGGGGGTGACGCACCGCTCAGGCTCGGAACTGCGCTCCACGGTGATGCTCCTGCGCTGCGGGGTCGCAGCCGAACGAAAGAACGGGCGGCGACATCTCTACAGTCTCGACGATGAGGCCAAACTGAAGCGGGTCAACCTGACGGGGGCTGTAAAGGGGCTGACGTGGCCGTTCCAGTTCCAGACGGTTGCCCGGGTCGAGGAATCGGCGCTGCAAGTGGCCTGGGGTGAAGGGGCGTGGCCGGTACAGTCGCCGGCTGCGCACGATCTGTTGTTCCTCGTTCTCACGGGGGAGGCGACTGTACGCACCCCGCAAAGTGAAATGCACTTGCAACCCGGCGATTTTACCGTCGTGCCGCAAGGGGTGACTTATCAACTCGTCACCACCGGAAAGGCGGCACTGGTGCGGGTGACGCGGGCGGAGGCAAAGCACCAGGCGTAGAACCTGCACCGTCTGGAAGAGCCGGGGCTGAAAGCCCCCAGCGCCGCCCCCTCATCCCCCAATTTCGGACATGACCCGCTTTTCCGGCTTTTCCCACAGGTCGAGGTGGTGCTCCAACGGCTTGACCGCGATGCCGTGCAGGAGCAGCTCCTTTATCTCGGCCACGCCCGCCCCCCGGCGCAGCGGCGTGCGCAGGTCAATCTCGGCGTCGGAGAGCAGGCAGGGGCGCAGTTGACCGTCGGCGGTGAGGCGCAACCGGTTGCAGTGGTAGCAAAAGTGCTCGCTGATGGGGGTGATAAAGCCAAGCGTGCCCCTGGCCCCCGGCAGCCGGTAGTAGCGGGCCGGGCCGTTTCCGGCGCTCATGCGGGCCGGCTCCAGTTTCCCCAGCGCCTCCTCGACCTGGGCGCGAATCTCTTGCGCCGTCACCATCTGCTCCCGCCAGTCGCCGCTGAGTCCGTTCCCCACCGGCATGACCTCGATGAAGCGCAGGTTCCAGCCCGCTTCGACCGTCTGCCGCGCCAGGTCAACCACCTCGTCGTCGTTCATGCCCCGCATGACGACGGTGTTGATCTTGACCGGTTCCAGCCCGGCCCGCTGCGCTGCCTCCAACCCGGCCAGCACGTCCTCCAACCGCCCCAGCCGCGTGATGGCGTGGAACCGTTCCGGGTCGAGCGTATCCAGGCTGACGTTGACCCGGTGCAGTCCGGCGGCGGCCAACTCATCGGCGTAGCGGGCCAGCAGGATGCCGTTGGTGGTCATGGTCAGATCGTCAACGCCGGGAACGCGGGCCAGCATGCGCACCAGGTCAATGACGCCGGGCCGCACCAGCGGTTCCCCGCCGGTGAGCCTTATTTTGCTGATGCCCAACTCGGCCCCCGCCCGGACGACGGTCTCGATCTCTTCGTAGCGCAGGATTTCTTCGTGCGGACGCCAGGCGATTCCCTGCGGCGGCATGCAGTAGACGCAGCGCAGGTTGCAGCGGTCGGTGATCGAGATGCGCAGGTAGCTGATGGGCCGGTTGTAAGCGTCTAAATGGGCCATGGTCAAATCTCCAAATCATGCGCCGCCGTGAACAGGCGGCGCTGGGCCGCACCGGCCTGGAAGAGCCGGTGCTGGTCAGGACGCAGACGAACGCAGAAAACGCTGTTTTTCCTCTGTCACCTGGTCTGCGTCCAGCATACGGGCGGCACCGGCCTGGAAGAGCCGGTGCTGGTCAGGACGCAGACGAACGCAGAAAACGC
>CAYNVC010000286.1:3950-4060 GCA_964400615.1 uncultured Anaerolineales bacterium
TGTTTTTCCTCTGTCACCTGATCTGCGTCCGTCTGCGTTTGTCTGCGTCCAGCATCCGGGCCGCACCGGCCTGGAAGAGCCGGTGCTGGTCAGGACGCAGACGAACGCTG
>CAYNVC010000287.1:0-4045 GCA_964400615.1 uncultured Anaerolineales bacterium
ATCCTCTTTGCCTGTACGGTCGAGCCGGGCCAATCGGTGCCCAACAACATGCATTTCGACACCACCCAGGCCAACGTCCTGGCGCGAGGCGGCAATCCGGTCAACCTGCTGGCCGATGAAGGGCTGGACCCCACCAGTCACGCACCTTTCAAGGGAGACCTGGATATTGAGAAACTGGAGACGTTCATCCAGGAGACGGGGGTGGAGAACATCCCGGTAGGCATGTTGACCGTGACGAACAACTCTGGGGGCGGCCAACCGGTCTCGATGGGCAACATCCGCGCGACAGGCCAGGTGTTGCACAAGTACGGCATCCCATTTTTCCTCGACGCCTGCCGCTATGCCGAGAATGCCTACTTTATCAAGCTGCGCGATCCGGACTATGCCACGACGCCCGTGCTCGAGATCGCCCGCGAGATGTTTTCCTACGCCGACGGCTGCACCATGTCGGCCAAAAAGGACGCGCTGGTCAACATCGGCGGCTTTCTGGCGATGAACGATCAGGCTTTGAGCGAGCGCGTGCGCCAGGAGCTGATCATCCGCGAGGGCTTTCCCACCTACGGCGGGCTGGCCGGGCGCGATCTGGAGGCGCTGGCCCGTGGCCTGTGGGAGGGTCTGGATGAGCAATACCTGGCCTATCGCATCGCTCACACCAAATACCTGGGCGACCGGCTGGTAGAGGAAGGCATCCCGATTTTGGAGCCGCCCGGCGGGCACGCCGTCTACATAGACGTTAAACGCTTCCTGCCGCACATCCCGCAGTCCGAACTACCCGGCCAGACGCTCAACAGCGAGCTATATCTGGAGGGCGGTATCCGGGGGGTCGAGATCGGGAGCGTGATGTTTGCCCACGAGGACCCGGAAACTGGGGAGATGGTCTACCCGGATCTGGAACTGGTGCGCCTGGCAATTCCGCGCCGGGTTTACACCCAGGCTCACCTGGATTACGTGGTCGAGGTCTGCCGGCGCATCTACGAAAAGCGAGACCAATTGCGCGGGTGGCGCTTTGCCTACGCGCCCAAGTTGTTGCGTCACTTTACTGCCCGCTTCGAACCGCTCTAGGTTGACGAGGGGGCCGGGTTTCACTGAAACACCCGGCCCCCTTTTTCTACAGCACGATCCGCACGTCCACTGCCCAGGCGCCTTCGCCCGCCCGGCCCACGATCAGCGGGTTGATGTCCACCTCTGCCACCTGGGGCAATTCGATCATCAGTTGCCCCACCCGGCGCAGTGCCTCGACCACGGCTTCCACGTCTCCCGGCGGTTGACCGCGCACGCCCGCTAACAGTTTGCCCGCCGCCGTCTCTGCCACCATCTCCCGTGCCTCGGCCGCGCTCAACGGGGCCAGGCGGAAAGCCACGTCCTGCAACACCTCTACGTATGTCCCGCCCAGCCCAAACATCACCAGCGGGCCAAACTGCTCGTCCCGCTGTGCCCCCACGATGACCTCCAACCCACGTGGCGACATGCGTTGCACAAAGGCCCTTTCTCCCGGCCCGACGATACGCTCGAACGCTTCGGCCACTGCGTCCGAGTCCGCCAGCCCCAGCGCCACGCCGCCCGTATCGGCCTTGTGCGTCACGCCCGGCGCGACCCGTTTGAGGGCCACGGGGTAGCCGGATCGTTCGGCCAGCGCCACCGCTTCGGCTGCCGTCGCCGCCAGGCCGGAGGGAGGAACGGAAAGCCCACAGGCCGCCGCCAGGTCTGCCCCCGCCTGCGGGTCCAAGGCCGGTTCTCCACCGGAGAGGGCTTGCTCTAACACCGCGCTTGCCCGCTCTCGATTCACGTCCACCGCCTCCGGCTCGACCAGTTGGCTTGCCTGGATACCTCTGTAGCGCCACAGGGCGCTCAGGCCGAGCGCGGCGCGGGCCGGGGTCAGATAGTGCGGGATAGAATGGGCGTGGAGCATGCGGGCGGCGGCTCGAATGCCCCCTCCACCTGAGATGCAGCAGACCACCGGCTTTTCGCTTCCCTCACCCACGCTGCCCACCGCTGCGGCCACGTCGTAGGGGGGGGTGATCGCCTGCGGGACGTAGACCATCATCAAACTATCCACCTCTGGGGCCGCGAGCAACACCTGCGCTGCAGCTGTGTATTGCTCCGGACGCGGGCCGCCCAGCATGTCAACCGGGTTGCCGGTCATCGTCCCCGGCGGACATATCTCTCGCAAGCGTGCCTGGGTTTCGGCAGTGAGATCGGCCAGGTGTAATCCCTGCCGGTCGAGTGCGTCCGCTCCCACCGCCGAAGGGCCTCCGGCGTTGGTCAAAATCGCTACCCCCGTTCCCTGGGGCGGTTTCCGGTAAGCCAGCGCGATGGCCGCGTCCACCAGTTCCTCCAGGTTCTCGACCGGGATTGCCCCGGCGCGGCGGCAGGCGGCCAGGAAAGCCTTGTCTGCTCCTGCCAGCGCACCGGTGTGCGATGCCACTGCCCTCGTCCCGCTGGGAGTGCGTCCGGCTTTGAGCACCACCATTGGCTTGTGCGCGGTCAGGCGGCGGGCCGCCTCGACGAACCGTTGCCCATCGGGCAAGCCTTCGATGTAGGCGGCCACGACTTGCGTGTGCGGGTCGGCGGCCAGCGAGTCCAGCGCGTCCGCCATGTCCACGTCCACCTGGTTGCCCAGGCTGACGACGCGGGAGAATCCCACGCCGACCGCGCTGGCCCAATCCATCGTCCCGCCGCAGACCGCGCCGGAGTGAGAAACAAAGCCAATGGTTCCCTGTATCGGCATGGTGCGGCTGAAGGTGGTGTCAATGGGGGCGCAGGTATCCACTACGCCGACGCAGTTGGGGCCGATGAAGCGCATTCCGTACCGGCGGGCGCTCCCTAGCAGTTGCGCCTCTAGCTCCTGCCCGCCGGCCCCCAGCTCACCAAAGCCAGACGCGATGAGGACGGCGAACTTGATACCGCGTTGACCGCACTGCTCCAATGCCTCCACCGTCTGCCCGGCGGAAAGGACGATCACCGCCAAATCCACCGGATCCGGCACGTCGGCGATGGACGTATAGACGCGCAGCCCCAGCATAGCGCCCCCCTTGGGGTTCACGGGGTAGACGTGACCGGGATAGCCGTGCGTCACCAGGTTGCGCAGCACCCCGTGGCTCAGTTTGACCGGGTTGGAGCTGGCCCCCAGAACGGCGACGCCCCTGGGGTGAAAGAACGTATGTAATGGATCGTTATGCAATGTTATCCTCCTTTGAACAAGATGTGGAACTTGCACACGTAGGGTGAGTTGGTAATTTGGCCGATTGCAAAATCCTGGCCCAACACGTGCAACGAGCACATGATACCCAAGTAGGCGCTTTTGTCCAGCGCGGGGAAACAGCACCGCACCGCGAAAATCCGCCGCCAGTGGACTTGTCTCGCAGAATGGGTCAGAGTATAATCGAGCTGGAAGGGGGTACAAACACGTGGACGAGGGGAGTTGGTGAATATGGAACTGACGCACCTGGACGAACAGGGCCGCGCCCGGATGGTGGACGTGGGCGGCAAACCGGATACGGAGCGGGTGGCGGTCGCCAGAGGGGAGGTGACGATGTGCCCGGAGACGCTGCACCTCATCGCCGAGGGGGGCGTGCCCAAGGGGGACGTGCTGGCAGTGGCGCAGGTGGCGGGCATCATGGCCGCCAAGCGCGTCCCCGACCTGATCCCGCTCTGCCACCCGCTGCTGATCACCAAAGCGGACGTCGAGTTCGAGGTTGACGAGGCCGCCTCGCGCATCATCGTCACCGCGACGGTGCGCTGCCGGGGCCAGACCGGCGTGGAGATGGAGGCGCTCACCGCCGTCAGCGTCGCCGCGCTGACTATCTACGATATGGCGAAAGCGGTGGAAAAGACAATGCGCATTGGCGACATTCACCTGGTGCGCAAGAGCGGCGGCAAGAGCGGGGAGTTTATCAATGAACGATGAGCGAATCAGTGTTCGAATCAAATTCTTCGCCGCGCCGAAGGAAGCGCTGGGCGTGGGGGAGATCGAGATCAAGATACCGGCCGACTCGACGGTCTCCGACCTGCTCGGCCTGCTGACGGAGAAATACCCGCCCCTGCG
>CAYNVC010000288.1:0-4029 GCA_964400615.1 uncultured Anaerolineales bacterium
GGATGACCTGGCCCGCATGCTGGTCGGGCACTCGCATACCCTGGACAATCTGCCCAGGCGGCAACTGATCCAGGACGCGGTGGATAACCGCGAGGCCATCGTCTCCGCCAACGGGGCGCTGGCGACCTGGACCCCGCCCGAATCCACCGGGCGCAGTCCGCAAGATACCTACATCGTCCGCCACCCGGCCAGCGAGGATACGATTGACTGGGACTCGCCCAACAACATCCCCCTGGCGGCGGAGACGTTCGATCTGCTGTGGGCGGACGCGCTGGCGACGCTGGCCGGGAAAGAACGGCTCTACGTCACCGACCGCACGGTTGGCGCTGACCCCTCGTACGCCCTGCCGGTGCGCACCGTCACGGATTGGGCGCTGGCGGCGCTGTTCACCGACAACATGTTCCGCCCCGTCCCCGCCGGAATCGAGGATAGCATCTTTGCCCAACGCCCCTTTACCCTGCTCGTCGTCCCCTACGACAAGCTGGAGCGGGAGCGGTACGCCGGCCGGCTGCGCAAGCTGCCCGACGGGCGCACGTCCGACATGGCGGTGGCGATGGATTTCGACCGCATGCTGGGCGTGGTCTACGGCTCCGCCTACGGCGGCAGCGTCAAAAAGCTCATCTTTACCGTGATGAACTATATCCTGCCCGGCGCGGGCATCCTCCCGCTCCACTGCTCGGCCAACGAGGGGCCGGATGGGGACTGTGCTCTCCTGCTTGGCCTCTCCGGCACCGGCAAGACCACCCTCTCCGCCGACCCGCGCCGCGCGCTGCTGGGCGACGACGAACACGGCTGGGCCGATGGCGGCGTCGCCAATTTCGAAAACGGCTGCTACGCCAAGCTGATCAACCTGCGCCAGGATAAGGAGCCGGAAATCTGGAACGCCGTCTTTCACCAGGCGGACTATTTGGAGCACGGGGTCATCGTCGAGAACTGTATGATGTACCCCTGGGGCGCGTTCGACGTGGACGACGAGCGGTACACGCCCAACTCGCGGGCCTCCTACCCGCTCACCTATCTGAGCAACATCAAGCCCGAGTCCAGGAGCAGCCATCCCAAGACGATCCTCTTTTTGACCGCCGACGCCAACGGGGTGCTGCCCCCCGTCTCCAAACTGACCCCCGAACAGGCCATGCTCTGGTTCCTGATGGGCTATACCAGCAAGCTGGCCGGCACCGAGACGGGGATCGTTGACCCGGTCTCTACCTTTTCCCGCTTTTTCGGCGCACCGTTCATGCCGCGCAACCCCGACGTTTACGCCCGCATGCTGGGGGAAAAGATGCGCAAGCACAGCACCCAGGTCTACCTCGTCAACACCGGCTGGTCGGGCGGGCCGTATGGCGTGGGGGCGCGGATGGATATTCACCTGACGCGCGAGATCGTCCACGCCGCGCTGGCGTGCCAACTGGACGAGGTCGAGTATACGGAGGATCCGCTGTTCCACGTCATGGTTCCCAAACGTTGCCCCGGCGTCCCTTCCGAGGTACTCGTGCCCCGCAACACCTGGGCGGACGGGGCGGCCTACGACGCGCGGGCGCAAAAACTGGCCCAGGATTTCAGCGCCCATTTCGAGAAAGCCTACGGCAACAAGAACATTGACCCACAAGTCGCCCGGCAGTGTCCGGGCAAATAGAGAATTGACACCGGCGAGTTGCGAATTTCGTAGCCGGGACGCAGACGAACGCAGAAAAACACAGATTGATCGAGCCAGGTCTGCGCAAGTCGGCGTTAGTCTGCGTCCCTGGCCTGATTTCCGATAAATTTGAGGAGGCGGAATGTCTACTAAATTGACCACAGAAGAATTGCTGGCTAAAGCCAAAAAGCCGGCGGCGGACGCGATGCGCATGCACCCATTTTTCAAGGGCAAGGTGCAGACCGCGCCCAAGTGCGTCATCCGCGACATCAACGATTTTGCCATCTGGTACACCCCCGGCGTGGCCGCGCCCTGCCGCGCCATCCACGAAAACGAGGAACTGGTCTACGAGCACACCAACAAGGGGAACACCGTCGCCGTCGTCTCGGACGGCACGCGCGTGCTCGGCCTGGGCGACATCGGCCCCCGCGCCGGGTTGCCGGTGATGGAGGGAAAGGCGCTCATCTTCAAGTACCTGGGCGGCGTGGACGCCGTCCCCATCTGCCTGGATACCAAAGACCCCTACCGCATCATGCTGGCGGTCAAACTGATCCAGCCCTCGTTCGGCGGCATCAACCTGGAGGACATCTCCCAGCCCAAGTGCTTCCGCGTGCTCGACATGCTGCGCACCGACCCGGAGGTCAAGATCCCCGTCTGGCACGACGATCAGCAGGGGACGGCCACGGTCATCCTGGCGGGCGTCATCAACGCGCTCAAGGCGGTGGGCAAAAAGATGGAGGAGGCCCGGTTTGCCGTGATCGGCACCGGCGCGGCCAACGTCGCCACGCTGCGCTTGCTGCTCGCCTCCGGCGTCCCGTTCGGCCACGTCGTCGCCTGCGATAGCAAGGGTATCCTCCATCCGGAGCGGGAGGACATTGCCCGCCGCAAGGTCGAGTTCGTGGACAAGTGGCGCATCTGCCAGCACAGCAACGCCGAGGGAAAGCGCGGCGGCCCGGCCGAGGCCATGCGCGGCGCGGACGTCTGCATCGCGGCCAGCAAGCCCGGCCCCGGCACTATTCTGCCCGAATGGGTGCAGGGAATGGCTGAGGACGCGATCATCTTTGCCTGCGCCAACCCGATCCCCGAGATCTGGCCCTGGGAGGCCAAAGAGGCTGGGGCGCGCATCGTGGGCACGGGGCGGAGCGATTTCTCAAACCAGATCAACAACTCACTCGGTTTCCCCGGTATCTTTCGCGGCGTGCTGGACGTGCGGGCCAGCACCATCACCGACGAGATGGCTATCGCCGCCGCCCGCGAGCTGGCCCGCTGCGCCGAAGAGCGGGGGCTGGACGACGAGCGCATCCTGCCGACGATGGCGGACTGGGAGGTCTTTCCCCGCGAAGCGGCGGCGGTCGGCGTAAAGGCGCAGGAGCAGGGCGTGGCCCGGTTGAACCTCTCTCACGCCGAACTGCTCGCTATGGCAAAAGATACCATCCGCCAGGCGCAGGATATGACCCGTTTTCTGATGGAAAAAGAACTTATCCCGCCCGTACCGGCGGAGTGGACAGAGGAGGACTGACGATGTACGACCTGATCATCATCGGCGGCGGGCCGGCCGGAATCACCGCCGCAGCAATGGGTATCAACCAACGATTGGAGACGCTCATCATCGCCGAGCAGTGGGGCGGGCAGACCAGTTACGAGATGCAAATCGAGGACATGGAGGGCCGGGAGGCCATCACCGGCGAGACGTTGCTGGACGCTTTCCGCCGCCAACTCGACTATCTGGACTTTGTGCGCGATTTCGACACCGTGACCCAGGTGACGCCGGTGGAGAGTCACTTTGTCGTCGAGACGGTGCAGGGCGACCGGTACGAGGGGCGCACGCTGATCATGGCGACCGGCGCTAAACCGCAGCGCCTCGACGTGCCCGGCGAGGCGCGGCTGGCCGGACGGGGGTTGAGTTACTCGGCCGCCACCCACGCCGCTCTCTTCCTGGGCAAGGACGTGGCGGTGGTGGGAAACGGACGGCGTGCCCAATGGGCCGCGGCCAGTCTGGCCCACAAGGCCCACCAGGTCTATCTGCTGGCCCCCGAACCGCTGGTGACGACTCCCCTGGCCGGTAAATTGGGCCAGATGGGAAACGTCGAGGTCATCGAGGGCGCGCGGGTGCAGGAGGTGGGCGGCGAGCGGTTCGTCGAGCACATCGCCGTGGCGGCGCCCGGCGGCGCGGTGCGCGAGATACCGGTCAAGGGGGTGTTCGTCAAACTGGCCCGCACCCCCAACTCGGCGCTGGTGCACGAGTGGATGGATTGCGACAGCCGGGGGCACATCATCGTGGACGGTTACTGCGCCACCAGTTGGCCCGGCGCGTTCGCCGCCGGTGACGTGACGCTCGTATCCGAGCAGGTGCTGGTGCACGTCGGCGAGGGGGCCAAAGCGGCCATCTCGGCTTA
>CAYNVC010000289.1:0-4013 GCA_964400615.1 uncultured Anaerolineales bacterium
ACAGATGTTGCTCTATGAGCAGATTCCGCGCCAGGTTCCCATCGAGCACCCGCACCCGGAGGACGTTCGCCCCGTGTCCCCGCCCAAACGCCAGGCCGCTATCACGCCCTGGCTCGCGCCGTTGGATTCGCCTGTGCCGCAAGCTCACTTGCTCTCCAATGGCAGGTACAGCGTCCTGATAACCGCCTCCGGGGCCGGGTATAGCGCCTGGGGCGACCTGGCGCTCACCCGTTGGCGCTCCGATACCACGCTCGATAATTGGGGCACCTGGATTTACGTTCAGGATCGGGATAGCGGCGCTCTCTGGTCGGCCGGATACCAACCTACCTGCACGTTGCCGGATGCCAGGGAGACGTTTTTCTCCGCCCACCAGGCCAAGTTCTGGCGGCGCGATGGCGATGTCTGCGTGCGCACCGAGATCACCGTCTCGCCGGACGACGACGCCGAAATTCGCCGCGTCACTCTCATCAACCACGGTGGCCGCGCCCATCATTTGACCCTGACCAGCTACGGCGAGGTCGTGCTGGCCCCGCCATCCGCCGACCGGCGGCATCAGGCTTTCAACAAGCTGTTCATCGAGAGCGAGTACCTGCCCCAACTGAACGCTCTCCTGTTTCGCCGTCGCCCCCGCTCGGCTGAGGAGCATCCGGTCTACATGGTTCACCTGGCGACGGTCGAGCGCGGACGGAACTCTCCCCGCTCCTACGAGACCGACCGCGCCCGTTTCCTGGGGCGGGGGCGGACCGCTCGCGCACCGGCGGCGTTGGCGCACGGCGCACGCCTTTCCGGTTCCGTCGGGGCCACCCTGGATCCGATTATGGCCCTGGGGCAGGAGGTCGAGCTGGGGCCGCACGCGACCGTGCGTCTGGCCTACGTCACGCTGGCGGCTGAATCGCGCGAGCAGGCGCTGGAATTGGCCCGCCGCTACCGCGAGTGGGCCAGAATCGAACTGACGTTCGACCTGGCCCGCGCCCGCAGCGAACTCGATCTCCACCGTCTCGATCTCACCTCGGCGGCCCTCGAACGGGTTCAACGGCTGCTCTCGCTGCTCCTCTACCCTCACGCCGCCCTGCGTGCCGCTCCCGCGACGCTGGCGGCCAACAGCGCGGGGCAGCCGGGTCTGTGGCCCTACGGCGTCTCTGGCGACTATCCGATCCTCCTGGTGCGCGTCGCCGATCAGGACGAGATAGAGCTGGTGCGCGAGCTGCTCCAGGCCCATTCCTATTGGCGCAGCCAGCAGATCAAGATCGACCTGGTCATTCTCAACGAACGCGAATCCGGCTACGACCAGGAACTGCACGGCCAGTTGCAGCGCCTGATTTCCCGCATCGGTAGCGAGGTCTGGCTGAACCAGCGCGGCGGCATATTTATCCTCCGCACCGACCAGTTGGGCGACTCGGGCCGGGTGCTGCTCGAGAGCGCCGCCCGCGTCATCCTGGATGGGAGCAAGGGGACGCTCGGCGATCAGCTGGGCGAGTTGCCCGTGCCGCCGCCCCTGCCCCGTTTTGTCCCCGTCTCGTCCAGCCTCGAGCCTGTGGAACCTGTGCCCCCGCTGGCCCGCCCCCACGGTCTGCTTTTCGATAACGGCCTGGGCGGCTTTAGCGCCGACGGGCGCGAGTACGTCATTTACCTGGAACCGGGGCAATGGACGCCCGCTCCCTGGATCAACGTCGTCGCCAACCCCGAATTTGGCTTTATCGTCTCCGAGGCGGGGGCGGGCTGTACCTGGGCGGGCAACAGTGGCGAGAACCGGCTGACCCCCTGGCGCAACGATCCGGTGAGCGACGCGCCGGGCGAGGCGCTCTACCTGCGCGACGAGGAGACGGCGCAGGTCTGGTCCCCCACGCCGCTCCCCGCCGGCGACCAATCCCCCTACCTGATCCGGCACGGCGCTGGCTACTCCACCTTTGAGCATCACAGCTATGGCCTCGATCAGCGTTTGCGCCTCTTTGCCGTCCCCGACGCCCCGCTGAAAATAGTCCATCTGCGCCTGGAGAATACGTGGCGCCGGGCGCGGCGCATCACGGCCACCTTTTACGCCGAGTGGGTGTTGGGTACGACCAGGGACGTCACCCGGCAGTACGTCATACCCGAGTTCGACCCTGCCAGCGGGGCGCTGTTGGCCCGCAACCCGTACAACCCTGAATTTGGTTCCCGCGTCGCCTTTGCCGCCGCCAGCGAGGATCTGCACGGCCTGACCGCCGACCGGGCCGAGTTCCTGGGGCGCGACGGGAGCCTGGAACGCCCCGCCGCGCTTGAGCGCATCGGCCTTTCCGGGCGGGTGGAGGCGGGCCTCGACCCTTGCGCCGCCCTGCAAGTTCACCTCGATCTGGCCCCCGGTCAGACGCAGGAGGTCTTTTTTCTCCTCGGCCAGGGGAGCGACCGGGAGGAGGCGCTCAAACTGGTAAGCCAGTACCGGGACTCGGAGCAGGTGGAGGCCGCCTGGGAGGCCGTGGGCGAGTTGTGGGATGGCCTGCTGGGCACTGTCACCGTGCGGACGCCCGACCCGGCGCTGGATTTGCTGCTCAACCGCTGGCTGCTCTACCAGACGCTTTCCTGTCGCGTGTGGGCGCGTTCCGCGCTCTACCAATCATCCGGCGCTTTTGGCTACCGCGACCAGTTGCAGGACGTGATGGCGTTGCTCCACGCCGCCCCCGACCTGGCACGGGAGCATATTTTGCGCTCCGCTCGCCACCAGTTCGAGGCCGGGGACGTGTTGCATTGGTGGCATCCTCCCGCCGGGCGCGGGGTGCGCACGCGCTGCTCCGACGATCTTCTCTGGCTGCCGTTCGTCACCGCGCACTATGTGGCCGTGACCGGCGACGAGACGATCCTGGGAGAGGAACTCACCTTCCTCACCGCCAAACCGTTGGAGCCGGAGGAGCGGGAGCGGTACGGCCTCTACGATACCGCCGCCCGGCCTGGTAGCCTGTACGCCCACTGTCTCCTGGCCCTGGACAAGGGAACGACCACCGGCCCTCACGGGCTGCCGCTGATCGGCAGTCACGATTGGAACGACGGGATGAACCGGGTGGGCGGCGACGGCAAGGGGGAGAGCGTGTGGCTGGGCTGGTTTCTCCACGCCACGCTGACCGGTTTCGCCGCCGTTTGCGAGCGCAAGGGGGATGGGGAGCGGGCTGCCGTGTACCGCCGCCGGGCCGGTGAGTTACGCCAGGCATTGGAAAACTCGGCCTGGGATGGCGAGTGGTACCGGCGTGCCTATTACGACGATGGAACGCCGCTGGGATCGGCCACGAACGACGAGTGTCAAATCGCCTCTATTGCCCAATCGTGGGCCGTGCTTTCCGGGGCTGCCGCTCCCGAACGGGCCGCGCGGGCGATGAAATCCGTCTCCGAGTGGCTGGTGCGGCCAGACGAGCAATTGATACTCCTCTTTGCCCCGCCTTTCGACAAGACGGAGCGCGACCCCGGTTACATCAAGGGCTACCTGCCCGGCATCCGCGAGAACGGCGGCCAGTACACCCACGCCGCGCTGTGGGCGGTGTGGGCCTTTGCCGAGCTGGGGCAGGGGGATCGAGCCGGGGAGCTGTTCCGCTTGCTCAACCCCATCTACCACGCCGACACGCCGGAAAAAGTATCCCGCTATCTGGTCGAGCCTTACGTGGTGGCCGCCGACCTCTATAGCGTCGAGCCGCACGTCGGGCGCGGCGGCTGGACGTGGTACACCGGCTCGGCCGGCTGGATGTACCGCCTGGGCGTCGAGGCAATCCTGGGCCTGCGGCGGACGGGGGACGCGCTGCAAATCATCCCCTGCATTCCCGCGACCTGGCCGGGGTACGAGTTGACCTACCGTGACGGCGCGACCGTTTATCACATCCACGTTCACAACTCTGCCAGGGGCAGCCGGGGAGCGCAGCGGGTGGTGCTGGATGGAAAAGAGTTGCCGGAGCCAGAGATCCCGCTGCTGCGCGACGGGCGCGAGCATCAGGTGGAGGTGGTTGTGGGGAACCGGCTTTAGCCGCGCACACGGCTTTTTTGGCGGGACGCAGAAT
>CAYNVC010000290.1:0-3965 GCA_964400615.1 uncultured Anaerolineales bacterium
GAGTTGGCGGATATTCGCGCCGCGCCGCCGTGAACAGGCGGCGCTGGGGGCTTTATCCAGGCCGGTACGGATTGGCCCTAACTGAAATGAAACACGCAAGTAATTTACCTCAATTTGCCACATTTGTCCAGTTTTGGTTTTGAGCCTATAATATGCGTCAGCCGCTGCGTGTGTGCCGGCACAAGCCCCACAATAAGGAGATTCTTGTGAAATGTCCAGTGTGTAAACGAGATAATCTCAGAAAGTATCAGCTCGAGGCGAATCTGCCAGCTTACCAGTGTAACAAGTGTGGAGGGATTTGGATCTCTGCGGCCCAATACTGGAAATGGCTCGAGACGCGAGACGATGATCTTGCAGAACCGTCCATTAGTATTGACGCGCCCTTGCTGGTGGAGGAAATAGGCCAGGTCAAGTTATGCCCCGATTGCGGCCATATTCTCAGGAGATACCAGGTCTGGCCTAACGTAAAATTCTACCTGGACCGCTGCGAGCATTGTAGTAGTGTGTGGTTCGACCGGGACGAGTGGGACGTTCTCAAGTCACGCGGTTTGCACGCTCAGGTGCATATATTCTTTAGCGATCTATGGCAGGAGAAAATAAGAGCAGAGGAATCCAAAAGACAATTGGAAAAGATCTATCTGGACCGATTTGGAGCGGAGGATTACGACAGGCTGAAAGAGATCAAAGAGTGGATTGATGGACATCCCCAGCGCGGCGCACTCCTGGCGTACTTGAGTGATCGGGATCCATACAGAGCAATCTCGGATTCACGCAACGAACTCTTCCAAAAAACACAGTAAACGGGTTGCAGCCCAATTGGGGGATGGTGTCAAGGGGCGGGGATTTGACAAATCCCCTGGGAGCGGGGCAACGTCAATTTCCAGAGAACACGATGACAGATCAAACCTCGCACGAGAAAGAGCGTAAACAAACAGTCCTGATCGTGGACGACGACGAATCGCTGGCGCAGGCGATTGAGGCGACGTTGAGCCTGGAGGGGTTGCAGACGGTCACAGCGCACGATGGCGAGCGGGCGTTGGCCCTGATCCGGAGCCTGCGCCCCGATTTGCTCCTCCTCGACGTGATGCTGCCCGGCAAATCTGGCATCGAGGTGTGCGCGACTCTGAAGACCGACCCGGCAACCGCCTCGATCCCGGTGATCCTCGTCACTGCCAAAGCCGACGAGGTCGACCGGGCGGTGGGGCTGGCTGCCGGGGCCGACGAGTACCTGACCAAGCCGTTCAGCCCCACCGATCTGATCTCTTTGGTCAACGACGTGCTCGCCGGGCAACTCGTCCACCACCGCCGGACAGAAATCTCACCCGTGCCCACCGACCAGGACCAGTTGGTGGTCTATGCCCGCGAGCTGAAGGAATTGTACGAGCAGGAGCGGCTCAAGCGGGAGGCATTGGAAGAGGCCCATTGGCGGCTTGGCGAGGTGGGCCGGGTCAAGTCGGCTTTCCTCGGCGTGGTGACGCACGAACTCTTGACCCCGTTCGCCAACATCGGCCTGGCCTTGCAGGTCTTACAGCAGCAGAGCGAGGCGGCCTCTCCCGATCTGCGATCAGCGGTGGATGATCTGGCGACCCAGATCGCCGGATTGCATCGCCTGATCAGCGGCGTGGTCAAGTTTGCCGAACTGGTGGGCAAGCGGCACGAACCGCGGCCGGGGTATATCTCTATGGCTGACCTGATCCCGCCGGCGGTGCAGCCGGTGGCGGTGCTGGCCCAGGGGCGGGACGTGGATTTCCGGGTCTTTGCGCCCCCGGACTTGCCGCCGGTATATGCCGACCCCGACCTGTTGAGCGAGGCGGTTTTCCAGATGGCCCACAACGCGGTCAAGTTCAACCTGCCCGGCGGGCATGCTCGAGTGAAAGCGTTCGAATCTGGTGGCTGGATCGTGATCGAGGTCGAGGATACCGGGGTGGGGCTGACCCCCAATCAACTGGTGTTGCTGGGCCAACCGTTCGAACAGAGCGCCGATGCCCTGCGGCGCGGGCAGGAGGGATTGGGGATCGGGTGGACTTTTGTATCCTACGTCGCCGAGGTGCACGGTGGTCGGACGCACGTCAAGAGCGCCGGGCCGGGGCGTGGGAGCACTTTTCACCTGGCCCTGCCGGTAGCCGATCAGCGTTCTGATCAGGCCAGTTGAGCGCCAGCCGCCTATTTGACGCGGGTGACGTGGTAGGCGGTGACGTCGTGCTCCACCCCCTTGAGCTTGAGGCCGGTGATGGGGACAGCCTCCACCTGGTCACTGATCAGGTCATACGTTGCCTGACTGACGAGCACCTGCCCGCCGGCGGCCACGTCGCAGATGCGCGACCCCAGGTTGGCGGTGCGCCCGATAATCGTGTAATCGGTGCGCTGCGGGCTGCCCATCTCCCCGACGATCACCGCGCCGGTGGCGATGCCGACCCCGATGGGGGGCGGATCAATGCCGCGCCGGGCCTGCCAGGTTTTCATCACTCTCTGGTGGGCTATCTGCATCTCTAACCCGACCTGTACCGCACGCAGAGCGTGATCCGGTTGGGGGAACGGTGCCCCGAACAATGCCATCACCCCGTCACCGATGAACTTGTCCAGCGTTCCCTTGTGTGAAAGGATGACCTGCGTCATCTGTCCCAGCGTGTCGTTGATGAATCCCACCAGCAGATCGGGGACGGTACGCTCGGCCAGGACTGTGGAACCGCGCACGTCGGCGTAGAGCACGGTGAGCACAGTCCGCTCCCCCTTGAGAAATTCCACGTCCGGGTTAGCCAGCAACCGCTCCATCACACGCGGATCTAGCGAACGGCCCAGGACGCGGCGCAACTGGCGTCGTTCCAGACTTTCAAAGATGGCGGTGTCCATCTGGCTGCCGATGGCGCTCAAGAGCCGCCTGTCCTCGGCCCTGAACCCGCGCGGCCCGTATCTGTTGACCACCCCCACGACGCCGATGATCTCGTTGTTCAGGATCAGGGGCAGGCACAAGATCGAGCGCAGCTCGTCCCCTATGTCGTTGTAGCAAACTATCTCGGCTCGTTCCAATGCCTCGTTTGCCGCCCGGCTCACGAACTCGTAGTGGGGCGACACGCGGAAGAGGTCGTCGCGGGTGGTGGCCCGCAGCTCCAGCCGCTGTCCCGTGTGATTGTAGAGCATGACAAAACCCGCCTCGGCCTGCACCACAGAGCGCAGTTCCTGGAGCACGGCGTTGAGCATCTCGTCGAATGCAAGTTGCTGATCGCGTATGCGGTCTACCCGGTAGATGGTCTCGAGTTCCTTGTTGCGCTGTTGCAGGTCATAGTAGGCGTATCCCTGGATCACGGCTGAATCGATCTGGCTCTCGGCGACCCGGAGCAGCTCGGCGTCGTCCTGACCAAATGGGGCGCGGGAGCGGGCGAGGACCAATGCTCCCAGCCGTTCGTCCGTTCCCATAATGATGGGGACGCCGGCCAGATAGAGCGTTTCTCCCTCCGTCCACGTGATGACGTCGTCGGCTGCCAACGCCCGCTCGGCCAGTCGGTGGACGGCGTCCGGATCGAGTTTCCCGAATTGCTCGCCCCGGTCACTGACCGCTTTCAGTTCCAGGTCGCCAGTCTCCCGGTCCAGCAGACACAGCAGGCAGAGATCGGCCTCGAGCTGGGCGGTGAGCGCGTTGGCGATCCCGGCCAACATTGCCATTGGCTCCGCTACCGTGTCGCGGATGTGGTCGATTGACAGGGTTATATCGAGGTCCCTCTGCTTTAGCTCTAGTTCGTCTCGTGTGGTTCTGGATTTGTGTGTCATAATCAAGCGTGGACCGAATCAACTGGCAGCATTGTCCCGATGAAAATCTGCCCGATGATCGTATACGGCTACAGGTGCACAACCTCGACGTGAATGTCTCCCAAATTCAATTATAACCTGATGGCCTCACTTGCACAAATCGGCCAGCGCTTGACTTTGGAAAGAGCCGGTGCTGGATCGAACCGCCAGCACCGTCTGTT
>CAYNVC010000291.1:0-3961 GCA_964400615.1 uncultured Anaerolineales bacterium
TGAAATACACAATGGTGCGCCTCCCGTGTCGTCAAATATCGTGTGTTTCTCCCGTCCGTGGTACTCGGTTTCCCTTTACCCCAGCAGCACGTACCAAAACACGGCCGAAAACATAAAGCCCGCTGCCGTAAAAATGCCACCCAACACCGCCCGCCCCCAGGCTCTCCGGCGATAGCACAACAGGGCCAGCGTCCCAATGCCGAACATGCAACCCCCGTAGGTGAATATGATCCACAACGGCGTGTTCGAGAGCATCAGGTTACTCGTGGTATAGTACCAGGTCCGCGCCGGGGCCGCAAACTCTTCGTACCACGGAGGCAGCGACATCCCCAACACGGTCACGAACCCCACCGCCTTCCATGCGGGCCAGCGCTCGTTCAGCCGCAAAGCCAGGTAGCCGAACTGGACACAGGTCAACCACCATCCCACCGGCATATACGAGGGCGATTCCAGCAGCTTGAACCCAAAATAATCCGTATAGACCAGCGAGCCGAGTTGGGCCACGTGTACCCAGTCCGACCACAGTTCGAGCACACCCGCCACCAGACCGAACAACAGCAGCCAGGCCAGACGCGGGCTGCGGATGACGTACCACCCCGCGACCAGCACGCCCATCACGACCAACGTGGTGATGCCGTACAGACGCGGCTCCGCCAATTGTGCGCCCAGCATGATCCCCCCCATGGAGAGCACCAGCGAAGCGATGACCAGACGATCCTCCGAGTTCAATGCCTTCAACAATTTCATCTTGTCCCCTCCTGACACACGCAAATTCGACTTGCCCAATCACCATCCCACGTTATGAAGAAACATACTCGAACGCTATCTCAGCGGTGGAATCTTGCCCAACGGCTGCAAATCACTGGCTCTGGCCCACTCCCGATCCAATTCGGCCCGATGCAGTGAAGCCCACTCAACGACCAGCCCCAAAGCCCTGCCCGGAAGCCAACCGACCACAACAGCCAACGTATTGATATTGATGATGGCCTCGTACTCTCCATACTCGGCGTGAAAATGAGGCGGCAGGTGATCATCAAAGTACATCTTGATGACAATACCGTAGAAACGGCTCAACTCAGGCATACACAGCCTCGACTTTCTGGCTGGCAAAGAGTTGTTCAGGGGTCTTGCCGGTTATTTTCATATACAAGGCATCTGGACACAGAGCAACGTCATCCGTCCAGGCAATCGCGCCACTATCATCAATATAGACCCGTTCGAAAGCAGCATAGTCATTCCAGAGAGTAAAAACCCCTCTCCCCGCCAGATATTCGAGGTTCACTTCTCCGGCTACGCCATCAACGTACTCGATCCACAGTCTGTAATTTGAAAGAGGCTCTACTTGTATTGGTTTGAACATCAACTCCCTCCACAAATTACCCTAATTTCAGAAACCTCGCCCAGACACACGAGGTTGGACGCAGACGAACGATGATTTATCCCTCTGACACCCGATCTGCGTCATCCGCGTTCGTTAGAATTGAACAGCCCCACCCTCATACTCAAATCCAGCGCCGGCGCCGAGTGCGTCAGCGCACCGACCGAGATATAGTCCACCCCCGTGGCGGCGATACCGGCGACGGTCTCTAAATTGACGTTGCCGGAAGCCTCCAACGGCGTCCGCCCGGCGGTTATCTCGACCGCTCTCCGCATCTCGTCCAGACTCATATTGTCCAGCAGAATGCGCGTCACGTCAAGCGGCAGCGCCTGACGCAATTCGTCCAGGTTCCTGACCTCGACCTCGATGGGCAGGTCGGGGAAGGTGGCCCTGGCCCGCTCGACCGCGACGGCGATGGATCCGGCGGCGTCAATGTGATTATCCTTGACCATCATCATATCGTAGAGGCTAAAGCGATGGTTCTGCCCGCCGCCCATACGCACGGCGTACTTTTCCAGCACGCGGTAGCCGGGGTGGGTCTTGCGCGTGTCCAGGATGACCGCGCCGCTCCCGGCAACCGCGTCCACGAACGAGCGCGTGAGCGTGGCGATGCCGGAAAGACGCTGTAAAAAGTTGAGCGCGATCCGCTCCGCTGCCAGCATCTCCCGCCCCGGCCCCGCCACCTCGGCCACCAGGTCTCCCGGTGCGACCCGCGCCCCGTCCTGGACGTGAGCGACGAAGCGCAAGCCCGGCCCGACGCGGGCAAAGACAGCCCCGGCCACAGGCAGCCCGGCGACGACTCCCGCGCTCTTGGCGACGATGCGGGCGTGGAGCGCCAGGTCGGGCGGCAGCACCGCCTCGGAGGTCGCGTCCCCCGGCCCAATGTCCTCGGCAATCGCCAACTCGATCAGCGGTTGGGCGGCGGCGAGAATCTCATCCATCTCGTCCCACCCGAAAAACAGGTGGCATGACCAGCTTGTGCGCCGAGCGGGCCATCATCCCCTGTACCTTTTCCAACGTGGCCGGTTCGATTCCGGCGGTCTCGCCCGCCGCGATGGCCGCCAGCACCCGGTCTAGCTCGCGGTAGGTGATACCCATCTCCCCCTCGTCGGTCTGGCCGGGCCACAGCCCCGCCGAGGGCGCTCGCTCGACGACCTCTGTGGGCACGCCTATCTCGCGGGCCAACTCCCACACCTGGGTCTTGTCCAGGTCGCCCAGGGGCAGGAGATCAACGCCGCCGTCGCCGTACTTGGTAAAATACCCCACGGCCAACTCGGTCTTGTTGCCGGAGCCGAGCACCAGATAGTGGTTGGACTGGGCCAGGTAGTAGAGCGTGATCATCCGCAGGCGGGGTTTGACGTTGGCGGCGGCCAGGCGATTGTCCGAGGGCGGCAGGGCAGCGGTCAGCGCGTCGTAGGCCGCGCTCAGGTCAACCGTGACCGTGGCGATGCCGAACGTGTCGGCGACGAGTTGGCCCAGGCGGGCGTCCTCCGGTATCGAGTGGCAGGGCATCAGCGCGGCCAAGACGCGCTCCGGCCCAACGGCACGCACCGCCAGCCCGGCCGCGGTGGCCGAATCCACCCCCCCGCTGAGGCCGCAGACGAACCCGGCGGCGTCGGCCCCGGCGAGCCGCTCACGCAGCCAGGCAGCAATTTGATCCGAAACTTGCATTTGAAATCTCCTTTACCAGGTTAGTGTTGAACATACACTAAATATCCACAAAAAAGAAGAAAGCGTTGGTGTAACTTGTACACAAAGTATACTCGAAAAATAAAATTTGTCAAGGGAACAGCCGCCGCGCCTTGACCTCGGCCACGGCGTCGGCGCGGAAATGATACAGTTTGGCCGGGCGGCCCTCGCCGGTGCGGTATCCGCCGGTCTCCTCGATGACTCCCGCGCTCGAAATTTTGCGCCGGAAATTGCGTTTGTCCAACTTTTCGCCCAGGATGACCTCGTAAGCGGCCTGCAACTCGCTGAGGGTGAACGTCTCCGGCAAAAGCTCGAACCCGACGGCGGTGTACTCTAATTTGTAGCGCAGCCGCTGGAGGGCATAGTCCAGAATAGCGGCGTGGTCGAAAGCCAGCGGGGGCAGGTCGTAGACAGACCACCAACGGGCCTCGGCGGCGTCGTCCCCGGCGCGGGGGTGGATGGCGGCGGCGGGGACGAGCGCAAAATAGGCCACGGTGATGACGCGGCCACGCGGGTCGCGGCCCGGGTCGCCAAAGGTGTAGAGCTGCTCCAGGTAGACGTTGCGGACACCGGTCTCCTCCTCCAGTTCGCGCAGCGCGGCGTCCTCCAACGATTCGTCAATGTCCACGAAACCGCCGGGGATGGCCCACATGCCCGCGCCGGGCGGATGTTTGCGCCTGACGAGCAGCACGCACAGGTCGTCGTCGCGCAGGGTAAAGATAATCACGTCCGCTGTCACGGACGGGCGGGGGTAATCTTCCAATGACATTGTTACTGCTCCCAAAGCAATGACCAACGAACAACTGGCAATGGACGAGTTTAGCCCAAATCCAGAAAGAAGTCAAGCGAACAACCGAACGCACGGATCGCGGCCATCCTGGCCGCATGCGGGCG
>CAYNVC010000292.1:0-3960 GCA_964400615.1 uncultured Anaerolineales bacterium
CTCCTCCTGGAGGCGGAATGTACTAGCCCGGCACGACCAGTTTGCAGCAAAATGCACACCAACAGACCCTTGGAGCCTCCGTGGCCCCAAGGGTCTTTGACGTGAGACATCAATTGTGATATACTCGCCAGGACGTGAATTTCGAGCGGAAGGAGAACATGGACGCCAAAAACAATCTCGATCCCGTGGCCCTGCGGGCCGACTTTCCCATCCTGGGGCGGGAGGTACACGGCAAGCCGTTGGCCTACCTCGATAACGCCGCCTCGACGCAAAAACCACAGGCCGTGATAGATGCCCTGGCCGGATTCTACAGCTCCAGTTATGCCAACATCCATCGCGGCGTGCACACCCTGAGCGAGGAAGCAACCGTCGCTTACGAGCAAGCACGAGATAAAGTAGCCGCGTTCGTCAACGCGCCCGCCCGCTGCGGGGTGATCTTTACCCGCAACGCGACGGAGGCGATCAACCTGGTGGCTTATGCCTGGGGCCGGGCCAACGTGGGGCCGGGCGACCGCATCGTCGTCACCGAGATGGAACACCACAGCAACCTGGTGCCGTGGCAGGTGTTGGCGCAGGAGACAGGGGCCGAGCTGCGCCACATCTCTGTGACCGACGAGGGGCGGCTCGATCTGGAATCACTCGACCGGTTGCTGGACGGCCCGGTCAAACTGGTCGCCGTGGCACACGTCTCGAACGTGCTGGGGACGGTCAACCCGGTGCAAGAGATCGTCGCCAGAGCGCACGCAGCGGGAGCGCTGGCCCTGGTGGACGCGGCGCAGAGCGTCCCGCACATGGCGGTGGACATCGAGGCTTTGGACTGCGACTTTATGGCCTTTTCCGGCCACAAAATGTGCGGCCCATCGGGAATCGGTGTGCTCTATGGCCGCCCCGAACTATTGGCCGCGATGCCTCCTTTCCTCACCGGCGGGGGGATGATCCGCCGCGTGGGGCTTGAAGAGGCACAATGGGCCGATCTACCGGGCAAGTTCGAGGCCGGAACCCCGGCCATCGCCGAGGCGGTGGGGTTAGGCGCGGCGGTGGATTACCTGAGCGGAATAGGGATGGAAGCAATCTGGGCGCACGAGCAAGAATTGGCCGCCTACGCCCTGGAGCGGTTGGAGGAATCGCCCGGCGTGCGCGTGATCGGGCCGCCGGCCAGCGAGCGGTGCGGGCTGGTCTCTTTTACCGTCGCCTCCATACACCCCCACGACGTGGCCCAGGTGCTCGACTGGGAGGGAATCGCCATCCGGGCCGGGCATCATTGCGCCCAGCCGCTCCACACACGGTTGGGGCTGACCGCCACGGCGCGGGCCAGTTTCTACCTCTACAACAGCCGTGAAGAGATAGACCGGCTGGTGGAAGGAATCCAAAAGGCACAGGGGTTGTTCAAGAATTAGACGCGGCCAGGATGGCCGCGTTCCTAAAAACATCAGGAGGGCACGTGGAAGACTTGTACCGCGAGAACATTCTCGATCACTACGGCCATCCTCGCAACCAGGGCAAGTTGGAGGATGCCGACATTGCTTGTGAGTGGGATAACCCGGTCTGCGGCGACGTTGTGCGGCTCTATATCCGCCTCAATGGCGACGTGGTGCAGGAAGCGCGATTCGAGGGAGAGGGGTGCGTGATCAGCATGGCCTCGGCCTCGATGTTCACCGAAGAGATCAAGGGCAAGACGCTGGCGGAGCTAAGAGCGCTCCAGGACGAGGATATGTTCAGGATGTTGGGCATCACGCTGGGGCCAGCGCGGGCCAACTGCGGGCTGCTGCCGCTGCGGGTGTTGCAGGCGGGTCTCTCCAGTTTGTGAACGGAGCAAGAACCCGGGTTCCTCACGCCAGCTAACGGCGGAACCAACCGATAGCAAGCTGGTTATCAAAATAATGCCCCATCCGCGCCGGTTCGATCAACCTGGCCCGCTGAGTCGCGCCCAACAGACGGTAGACCTGGTGCACGATAGCGAAACTCCCCCGCGCCGTCGGGCTGGTGGAGGGATCGCGCAAACCATTGACGAACAGCACCGGACGTGGGCCGATGAGAGCAGCCACGTCCCCCATCTCGGCGTAGCGCAGGATACCGGGGATGTCGTTGCAGGGGCAATGCCTCTCGTTCAGCGATGTGACGACGTATTTGCCCAGGTAGCTGTTGACCAATGCGGCCCGGATCCGCTCGTCCAGGGCAGCCGTGTACATAGTCAGCGCACCGCCGGAGCCGATGCCGGTCGCGCCGATGCGGGCCGGATCCACCTCTTTCCGGGTGAGGAGATAGTCCACGGCGTGCAGGCCATCGTGAACAACCATGCCGTACCAGGTACGGCCCACCAGCCGGGCGGCAGCGTCGAGTTGCAGGTGGCCGATGGCATCGAGGCGTCCGAATCCACGCAGCTCCATCGTCATAGTGACAAATCCGGCGCGGGCCAACTCTAGCGCGTTGGCCCGCTGATAGGAGCGTTTCAACCCGGCGGTCTGGGCCATAGTCCCGTGGCCGGGAAAGACGACGATGGCGGGCAGCGGCTCGTGGGAGGCCGCCTCCGGCAAAAACAGATAAGCCGGCACACGTGGCCCTTCTTCGGTGGTCAACCAGACGAGTTCGCGCCACAGGCCACTCTCTATCTGAACCCGCTCCTCGACCACGGGCTCCAGCTCCAAAGGCCCGTATTGCTGGCGGAGCCGCTCCCCCACGCCCAATATATCCCACAGCCTGGTGCGGAACCCGGTGCGCCAGGTCATCCATTCCTCCCTGGTCGTTCCCTGGAAGCGGTACAGAGGTGTGGCGCGGGCCACACTGTAGATGGGAGCCAGAAGCTGGGCGGCCACGAAATCCCGTTCCTGTACACCCGGCGCAGCGCCTGAGGCCAGTTGCCGCCCCATCTCGCCCACACCACCGGCCAACTGTTTGACTGTTCGTCCGGCCCGGCGCAGGAGAGTCGGCTTTGCGCCGAACTGCCGGGTCAGATCGGCGGCGGCCTCTTCGAGCAGGACACTGCGCCCGTAGCGGATTCCCAACTCCTCCTGATGGCGGCGCAGCCAGACGTACAGATCAGCCTCGGTACGGCCAGGGAAATGATCCAGGATATTCTGCTGGCGGATGATCTCGACGATGAGGCCATAGTGCATCTTGCACCACACGCCGACCGCTTCATCGAAAGGTATATCCCGCCCTTCTATCGTCGAAAGACTCTGCTGCATCATTTCGATCTCGTACAGCAAGTCCTCGTATCCATCCGGTTGGGTGAGTTCGAGCGGCACGGTGGGGCAAATGTGATCTATGTCGGTGTGCTCCAGAAAAGCGGTGTAGGCGGCTTTGCACAACAGACCATCCACGTCGGTCTCTGGCTCCAGGGGGACGCGGGTCTCGTACTCCCACACATAAGCCTGGATGGTGGGCGCGTTGTGCTGGCGGGCCACCGAGACGCGATGGTTGCCGTCGCGCACGAAATAGGACTGGCCGACCTTGTACAGCTCCACCGGAGGCAATCCCGGCCCCATCGTCGCCAGCCGGTCAACGCGCCGCCAGCGGTCTCGCAATTCGGCCTGGCGGGGAAAAAAGGCGCGGTTAAAATCGTTGTAGCGGCCCACGCTGCCCACGATCTGGGACAGCGGTACGTCCTGCAGGCCGAGGTAGGAGAGGCTGTGGAGGTGCAGTTTTTCACGCACCTGCTCAAACGGCAACAGGTCGGTCGGGCGACGGGTGAGGAGCGCCAGCGCGTCCTGGGCAAAGGCGGCGCGGTGGGCCTCTTCCCAGTCCGCATTTTCCGGTCTGCTGCCATCATCCATCCGATTTTATCCCTCCCGTGTGGGAACGCCCAAACAGTTGCGTAAATTCTACACCAAGTTGAAACGAGCGCAAGTACCCGATTGCACAATCCAGGGCATACGTTCTACCAGGTGCGCGTCATTTTTGCGTGTTGCGGATCGCGGCCATCCTGGCCGCATGTGGCCGCACGGATGCGGGCAGGATGGC
>CAYNVC010000293.1:0-3955 GCA_964400615.1 uncultured Anaerolineales bacterium
TTGTAAACTACCGCCCGGTGCGGGACTGGATGGCCTGGTACGCCGCCAGCAGGATCGGGGAGAGGATCATCGAGTTGAGGATGTTGGGGCCGGCCGCCGGCGCAAACTCGCCGATGATGGCCGTGGAAAAGCTGTACCCGTTGACCCAGATATCGGCCAGGGCCGCAAAGCCGATGCCGACGATGATGCCCAGCGTCCCCCACAGATTGATGGCCGCCAGGTCGACGCTAGAGCGCTCCAACACGTACCGCCCGGCGATGACCACGATGCCGCCGACGATAAAGGCCCAGGCCCAGAAAGAGAAATTTTCGATCTCGCCCGTCCACGGGCCGGGCACGTTGGGGTTGATGAACACCAGCGCCGCCACGATGACGATCAACGCGGCGACCAGCCAGGTCAAAAAGTTGAGGCTGCTCTTCTTGCTGGCAAAGAGCATGACCAGACCGGAAATCATTCCGATCAAACCGTTGCCCAGGTCCCAGGCCGGGAACACGCCCCAGCCGGTGATGAAATCGCCCAGGATGTTGCCCACCGCGCCGGTAAAGAATCCAACCACCGGCCCAAAGGCGTAGCCGAAGAAAACGGGGATGCAGATGGCGGGCCGCAGCGAGACCTGGCTGACGGACGGCATGGGGATGGTGTTAAAGATATAGTTAAAGACGCCGTACAGCGCCGCGCCGATAGCCATATAGACCACCTGCCGCGTGCCGACTTCCCAGGCGTCGCTCTGCGCCGTCAGGTAATGAACGACGAAAACACCAATCACCCCGATGGCGGTGACGCCGATGGGCGCAATGCCCTGAATCTTGTCGCCGCTGGTCAGCATGCTCGCCAGCCCCAGGAACACGACAAAGACGACCAGTACGATGAGCCAAGCAACTGCCTTGTTCTTCATTTGTTTCCCTCCCGTAATGATTATATAGCGAACCTGGTTGATTCTACAGAAAAAGTGCCGATATCCATATTTGTGTTCCTGTGCATCACCTCACTTTCTTGCGTCGGGGCTGGCGGGATTCGCCGGATATGGTTCACGAGTTAGCCAGATTTTCCAGATCCGCCAGGTCTTGTGACCGCCCGGACGCTCGCTTGTTCTTTTTGAGATTCTCCAGATCAATAAAATACACCGTCACCTCGTCAATCGTGACCGCAACCCGTGACGCATAGCAACTCTCGAAATCCACCCCCGGCGGCGTCGTGATCAGGTCTATGCGATTGGGTGGATACCCCAGTTGGATAATCTGATCGGGAACCAGAAAGTCGGCGGCCTGTAATCCCAACGAACCGAACCCGAATTGCTGCAACGCTGCGACCATCCGGGCCGCGTTTTCCGCGCTCATCTCGATCCACACGTCCATGTCTTTGGTGTAACGTGGATAACCGTGCAGCGCGACGGCGTAGCCGCCGATGACCAGATACCGGACGTGGTTATCGTTTAACGATTGTATAAACTCTCTGAAGTCTTGGTTCAGCACCGTACCGCCACCGATGATACTCTTGCCGGATTTGCTCCAACGTCGCCAGACGCGCCTGGTAGGATTGCGTCTGCCAGTAGGCAAAGTCGTTCTTCCGGCTGTGGATGCTCACTTTGGTGTACCGCTTTTCTATGCTCATCCCCGGTTCCCTGCGCCGACGTGCGCCAGCGATTCCGCCGACATAAAGCGCCCCGTGCGGGGCAGATATTCCAGATTGGCCTCCAGCAGCGAGGTCGGCACCAGCCGGCAGCGGTGCAGCAAATCGGAGTCGGTCAACACCTCGGCCGGCGGCCCGTCCCCGGCGATTTGTCCCTCGTGCATCAACACCACCCGGCTGGCGTAGCAGATCGCCAGGTCGAGATCGTGGGTGATGAAGAAAATGGCCTCGAACCCCGGCATTTGTAGGATCGAGTTCATAAAGGCCATATAATTCCAATAGTCCTGCCCGGCGGTCGGCTCGTCCATCACCAGGATTTTGGAGCGCATCGCCAGGATGGCGGCAATGCTGACCCGCTTCTGCTGCCCGAACGAGAGCGCCAGCGGCGGATAATCCTCCAGCCCGCCCAGGTTGACCGTCTCCACGGCCCGGCTCACTCCGGCGGCGATGGTTTCCTCGTCATAGCCCAGGTTGTTGGGGCCAAAGGCCAATTCCTCGCGCACCGACGAGGCAAAGAGCATGTGGCTGGGACTCTGGAAGACGTAGCCCAGCGTGTGCGCGATCTGGGCCACGCTCATCTCGCGCGTGTCGCGCCCCTCCACCAGCACCCGCCCGCGTCGCGGCTTGAGCAGCCCAATGGCGTGCTTGACCAGCGTCGTCTTGCCCGTGCCGTTGGGGCCGAGCAGGGCGACCACCTCGCCGCGCCGGATGGTCAGATTGACGTCTTGGATGACGGTCGGGCCGTGCTCGTCGTAGGAGAAGGAGACATCCTCGAACGTCACCAACGGCTCGCCGCCATCCGGCTCGAGGGCCAGCTCGAACGCTGGCGGCGGGTCGCTGGCGGCGCGTTGGATCACCACCTGGGCCGGCATTTTCACCTGCCGGTAGTCCACCACCTCCGCCAGGCCGTCCGGTGGGCCATAGTAGGTGGTCGCGCCGTCCTGCATAAAGAGCACCCGGTCGGGGTGGATGCTGAGCGCGTCCTCCACGCGGTGCTCGACGAGGATGATGCTCACCCCCTCGTCGGCCAGGCGGCGGAAGAGGGCCAGTGCCTCCTGGGCGCTGGCAGGGTCGAGGCTGGCGAGCGGCTCGTCCAGCAGCAGGATGCTGGGGCGCATTGCCAGCACACCCGCCAGGGCCACCTTTTGCTTTTCGCCGCCGGAAAGATAAAAGGTCTCCCGGTCGCGCAGGTCAGCGATGCCCAGATAATCGAGCGTCTCGTCCACCCGCTCCAAAATCTCGGCGCGGGGCAGCCCCAGGTTCTCCAGGCCGAATGATACCTCGGTGGAGACGTGAGCGCCCAATATCTGCCGCTCCGGGTCTTGCAGCACCGTGCCGACGATCTGCGAGATGCGCGAGAGCGCCATCCCGGATGTATCCTGCCCGTGCAGCGATATGCTCCCGCTCAGTTCCCCCTTGTAACTGCCCGGAATGAGGCCGTTGATGCAGCGGATGAGCGTCGTCTTGCCGCAGCCGCTGGTTCCGGCGACCAGGAGCATCTCGCCCCGTTCCAGCGTCAGCGAGAAATCGCGCAGCGCCGGCTCGGAGCGGGTGCGGTAGCGAAAGTTCAACCCTTCTATCACCAGTGGTGGGGTCAAAGCGATTGGCTCCTCGTTATCTCGACCGCGTCGCCGATCTGCACGCCCAGCCGGGCGGCGGCGTTGCCGTTGGTGACGGCGATCATCAAATAATAGTGCGGGCTGTAGAGCGCCAGCAGTGCGCCCGGTTCCCGCTCGCCAAAGGCCCGCACCAACCCCTCGATCTCGACCCCGCCCAGCCGCACACGCACCGGGCGCAGCGGTTCGATCTCCGCGCGGTGCAGGTTGGCGATCAGGTTGCCATAGTGGTCAATGTGGATGATTTCGCCGCGCAGCACGCCGTCCGCGAACACCGGTTGCGGGACGTGGTAGCGCACCACGTCCGTGATGGGCGTGCCCAAGTCGGTCAACGGGACGCCCGCCGCCAGGTGCGCGGCGCAGGGGGCGAAAATATCCCGCCCGTGAAAGATGTCGCTCACCTCGTCCAGCCAGTAGGCGGGCTGATCCAGGTGGACGATCTCGACCGGGCCGCCCTCCCGCTCGGCCCGTTCGAGCAGCGGGGTGCAGACGCCGTTATCCGGCCCGACGAAGAATTGCTCCCCAAAACGGGCGGCGATGGGCCTCCGCTCCGTGCCCACTCCGGGATCAACCACCACCACGTGCACCGTCTCGGCGGGAAAAAAGTGGGCCGTGCGCTCCAACACCAGCGCCGCCTGGCGGATGTTCTGCGGGCCGATGTCGTGCGAGAGGTCGGCGACGAACGCGCCGGGGGCGATGCGCCAGATGAC
>CAYNVC010000294.1:0-3947 GCA_964400615.1 uncultured Anaerolineales bacterium
GCGTTGCGGGGCATCAGTTTCCACATCGCGCCGGGCGAGATCGTGGGGCTGCTCGGCCCCAACGGCGCGGGCAAGACGACCACAATCAAAATTTTGACCGGCTACCTGCAACCCGACGACGGCGACGTCACCGTGAGCGGCCTGGACGTGCTGACCCACACCCGTCAGGTGCAAGCGCAAATCGGCTACCTGCCGGAGAGCGCCCCACTCTACCCTGAGCTTTCGGTGCAGGGGTATCTCAAGATGATGGCCGAATTGCGCCAGATTCCAGAGGACGAAATGATCCCCCGCATCTCGGAGGCGGTCTACGCCACCGGCCTGGCCGAGCACCTGACCCGCCCCATCGGCCACCTGAGCAAGGGGTTTCGCCAGCGGGTGGGACTGGCCCAGGCGATCATCCACGAGCCGCGCCTGCTGATCCTGGACGAGCCGACCATCGGCCTGGACCCCACCCAGATCGTCGAGATCCGCCGCCTGATCCGCCGGCTGGCGGAGCACAGCACGATCCTCTTTTCCACCCACATCCTCTCCGAGGTCGAAGCTCTCTGTGACCGGGTCATCATCCTGATGAACGGGCAGATCAAGGCGGACGCCCGGCTTTCCGAGCTTTCCGCCACGTCGGACGCGGTGCTGGTGCTGGAAGACGCGCCGGACGGGGCGGAGCGGGCGCTGCGCGAGCTGGGCGGCGTACGCCAGGTCGAGCGCATCCCCCCAGCCGATGGACACCCCACCTACCGCGTCCTGGCGCAGGAAAAGAGCGGGGTAGACCTCTGCCCGGCGATCTATGACCTGGCGCGGGAACAGAACTGGCCGCTGCGCGAGCTGCGCCGCGACGTGCGCACATTGGAGACGGTATTCAACGAATTGGCTACAGCAGCGTAGGGCAAGATGGTATCTTGCCGGACTGTGAGGTGCTAATAATATGAGACAAACGCTTTCTATCACACGCAAAGAATTGGCCGGATACTTTGGGTCGCCGATGGCGCTCATTTTCGTGGGCGTGTTTCTGGCGGTCACGTTATTTTCGTTCTTCTGGGTGGACACATTTTTCGCCCGTGGTATCGCCGACGTGCGGCCGCTCTTCCGCTGGATGCCGGTGCTGATGATATTCCTGGTCGGGGCGCTGACGATGCGCCAGTGGAGCGAGGAGCAACGGGCCGGCACGCTCGAAGTGCTGCTCACGCTGCCCGTCTCCCCCATCCAGCTAGTCCTGGGCAAATTCCTGGCGGTGATGGCGCTGGTCGGCGTCGCCCTGGCGTTGACCCTCTTTCTGCCCATCACCGTCTCGCTGCTGGGGAACCTGGACTGGGGGCCGGTGATCGGCGGCTACCTGGCCGCCATTCTGCTGGCGGCGGCTTACGCGGCCATTGGCCTCTTTATCTCTTCCCGCACCGATAACCAGATCGTCGCCCTCATCCTGACCCTGCTGCTCGGCGGCCTCTTTTACCTGGTCGGCTCCAGCGGCGTGACCGACTTTTTCGGCGACCGGGTGGGGGAGATTCTGCGGGCACTCGGCTCCGGCAGTCGCTTCGAGTCCATCGAGCGCGGCGTGGTTGACCTGCGCGACCTGGTCTATTACCTCTCGCTCACCGGCGTCTTTCTCGCGCTCAACGTCCTCTCGCTCAAGAGCAAGAATTGGAGCAGCGGTGAGCGCACCCGCCCCCAGCGCCAGGCCGTCGTGCTCACCTCGCTGCTGGTCTCGCTGAACCTGGTGTTCGTCAACGTCTGGATGTTTCCCCTGCACGGACTGAGGCTCGATCTCACCGCGCAGCACGATTACACCCTCTCCCCGGCCACCCGCGACATCTTGAGCAATCTACGGGAGCCGCTGCTCATCCGGGGGTACTTTAGCGAAAAGACCCATCCGCTGCTGGCTCCGCTCGTCCCGCGCATCCGCGACATGCTGGAAGAATACAAAGTCGCCTCGAACGGGATGGTGCAGCTCGAGATCATTGACCCCGCCACCGACCCGGACAAGGAAGCGGAGGCAAACCAGGTCTATGGCATCCGCCCCTCCCCGTTCCAGGTGGCCGGACGGTACGAGACCTCGATCATCAACTCTTATTTCGACATCCTGCTCCGCTACGGCGACCAGAACGTGGTGCTCAACTTCCGCGATCTGATAGAGGTCACGCAGGGGCGCGACAGCGTGGACGTGCACCTGCGCAACCTGGAATACGACCTGACCAGCTCGATAAAAAAGGTAGTCTATGGCTTCCAGAGCGTTGACTCTGTGCTGGCGGCGCTGGAAGAGCCGGCCCACCTGACGCTCTACGTCACGCCGGACACGCTGCCGGAATGGCTGGCCGACGTGCCGGGCACAATCGAGAGCGTGGCGCAAGAGATCGCCGCCAAATCGAACGGCAAGTTCACCTACACCCAGGTCAACCCCGACGCGCCCGACAGCCCGGTCACGCGGCAAGAGTTGTACGATAACTATGGGCTGCAACCGTTCGCCGTCTCGCTCTTTTCCAACGACAGCTATTACCTCCACATGATACTACAGGTCGGCGACCAGGCGCAGGCGGTCTACCCCTCCGGCGACCTGATGGAGGCGGACGTGCGGCAGGCCATCGAATCCGCGCTCAAGCGGAGCGCGTCCGGCTTCCTCCAGGTAGTGGGACTGTGGACTCCTCCCGCCACTCCCACACAGGATATGTACGGGCAGATGCAGCAACCGCTTTCCAGTTGGCAGCAACTCGGCGACGCCCTGCGCCAGGAGTACGAGGTGCGGCAACTGGATCTGAGCAACGGCCGAGTTCCGGCGGACGTGGACGTGCTGGTGATCGTCGCCCCACAGGGGATGACAGACCAGGAACGGTTCGCCATTGACCAGTACCTGATGCGCGGCGGCGCGGTCATCGCCGCAGCCGGCAACTATGCCATCACGGTTGATCAAATGAGCGGCGGACTGGGGGTCAAACACCTGGAAGGCAGCCTGCAAGAAATGCTCGCCAGTTACGGCATCAAAGTGGAGGACTCGCTGGTGCTCGATCCACAGAACGAGCCGTTCCCGGTGACGATCACGCGGAACGTGGGCGGCATGCCAATGCAAGAGATCAAAGCGGTTGACTATCCCTTCTTCGTGGACGTGCGCTCCGACGGCATGGCCTCCGGCAGCCCGCTCGTCTCCAACCTGCCCGCCGTGACGCTCAACTGGGCTTCACCCATCACGGTGGACGAGGCCAAGAACGCCGACCGGCAAGTCACCACCCTGCTCCAATCCAGCCCGGCCTCCTGGACGCAGGAGGATACCACCGTCCTGCCCGATTTCGACGCCTATCCAGACGGGGGCTTTCCGGTGGGGGAGAACCGGCAATCCTGGCCGCTGGCCGTCGCCGTCCAGGGCAGTTTCGAGAGTTTCTTCAAAGACAAGCCCTCTCCGTTCGAGGTGGTGACGGACACCACCGCCGGGCCGGTGGCCGGGACGATTGACGTCTCACCGGATACCGCCCGCCTGGTCGTCGTCGGCAGCGCCGAGTTCGTGGACGACATCGTCTTTGACCTCTCCTCCCGGCTGACGCAGGATCGCTACCTGAACAGCCTCAAACTGGTGCAGAACGGCGTCGCCTGGGCCACGGAGGACACAGACCTGCTCGAGATCCGGGCGCGGGGAACCTACGCCCGCGTGCTGACGCCGATGACCGACAAGCAACAATCTTTCTGGGAGGGAGCAAATTATGTGCTGGCGCTGATGTCACTCATCGTCATCGGCGTGGTGTGGAGCGCCCGGCGCAAGAACGAACAACCATTGCAATTAACAATGACCAACGATCAACAGACCAGTTGACCAGTGTACCAACTGATCACAAGGGGGAATGATGAAACGACACAACCAAATCCTGGCCGGTATTCTGGCCGTTCAGATCATCCTCAGCGTGTTGGTTTTTTGGCCCCGGTCGGCAGCCACGGCGCAGAGTGAACCGGCTTTCCCCGATCTGGAGGCC
>CAYNVC010000295.1:0-3942 GCA_964400615.1 uncultured Anaerolineales bacterium
GTTATCCGGCCGGCGAGCGGTTTGGGCTGGTATCGCAAATGCGGCGGGCGGCGGTCTCGATACCGGCCCACATCGCCGGGGGATTCAAACGGCGAGTTCGGGATAAAACTCGCTTTCACAACATCTCGGAAGGCTCTTGGGAGGAAAGCAAATACTTGCTCATCCTGTCCCAAGACCTGGGACACATCTCGTCCAGTGCCAGTTTGATGGCCCAATCAGAGACAGCAGGCCACTTGCTCGATCGCCTCATTGCCAGCACGGAGCGCCGCCAATGACGTCCCCTGCTCATCTCCAATTCAGCCAGGCCAGCCTGCAAGATTACACCGACTGCCCGCGCCGCTTTCAATTGCGCTACATCGAGCGCGTGGTTTGGCCGGCCCCGGAGGCGGAACCCACTCTGGAAAACGAGCGCCGCATGCAACTGGGCCTCGAGTTCCACCGCCTGGTTCACCAGCATGCGCTGGGTATCCCGGAGGAACGGCTCTCGCGCAGCGTGAACGACGCCGACCTGCGCCGCTGGTGGCACAACTATTTGACGCACGGCCTCACCGGCCTGCCCTCTGTCCGCTATCCCGAAATCACCCTGTCCGCACCGCTGGGCGACTGCCGCCTGGTCGCCAAGTATGACCTGGTCGCCGTGGAGGCCGGGCAGCGGGCGGTGATCGTGGATTGGAAGACCTCTCACCGCCGGCCCCGGCGGAGTTGGCTGGCCGGGCGCATGCAGACACAAGTCTACCTCTACCTGCTGGTGCGGGCCGGAGCGCACCTCAACGGGGGGGAACAGCTCGACCCCGCCCAGGTAAATATGGTGTACTGGTTTGCCGAATACCCCGGCGAACCGGTCAGCTTTACCTACGACGCCGCCCGGTACCGGGCGGCCGAGGCCGACCTGGCTGCGCTCGTGGAGCGGGCCGCCAACCCGCCCTATCCGCGCACGTCCGACGAACGACACTGCCGTTACTGCCGCTACCGTTCGCTGTGTCAGCGCGGGGTCGAGGCGGGCGACATGGCCGAGATGGAGGATGAATTAGAAAAGCGCGATTTCGACCTGCCGGATTTGGAGCAGATCGCCGAGATCGAGTATTGAAATGCCCTGCGCACGCTGGGGCGCGAGTCCTACAGAGGCCCCCGGTGCGGCGTGCACGCCGTTGATTGGCGCAATGGGCACAGTTGCGTTATAATTGAGCTATGGTGCGATCACACCAACTCCGTTTCTGGTTTGCACTGGCTCTGAGCGTGATCCTCGTCGCAGCGGGCGCGTTATGGCTGCGCGGCACGTTGTTCGAAAGCGTCATCCGCTCCCCTTTGTCCACGCCGCAAACTGTGGAATCGCCGCTTCCCACTCCCACCGGGCCAAGTACGACGGCGTCCCCTCCCGTTTCCTGGAGCAACGGCGGGATGGCTCTGCTATGGGTGATGATTGGTATCCTGCTGTCCCTGGGCGTCGCTTTCTTCATCACTCGTTGGGGACGGCGCTCTGAGGAATGAACCGGACTCGCTTTCGCTACACCGCGCTGCTCCTCCTGTTGATTTTGGCCGCGTTCGCTGTGCGTGCTCTCTCCCTCGTCGCGCAGCCGCTCTGGCGGGACGAGGTGGACGCATTGCGCTTTGCTACCGTCCCCTGGTCAGAGATGTTCGTCTCTTTCACCCGCCCCGGCTGGAACGGCCCGCTCTATTATTTCTTGCTGCGTGGATGGGTTGCGCTTGCCGGCCGGAGTGAGTACGCGCTCCGCTTTTTCTCGCTCGCCCTGGGCGTGCTCTGCGTCCCACTGATCTATGCACTGGGCCGCCGTCTGTTCGACCGGCCGGTTGGCCTCCTCGCCACGCTGCTGTGGGCCTTTTCTCCCTACTCGGTTTGGTACGGGCAAGAGGTCAAGATGTATACGTTGCTGCCGGCCCTGGCGCTGCTGGCGATCTATGCGCTGCGCCGTGCCATCGAGGGAGGTGGGCGGCGCTGGTGGGTGGCCCAGATCGTCGCCACGAGTATGGCCTGCTACTCCCACATCCTGGCCGCCATGCTCATTCCGGTGCAGGTTTTGCTCTATTTCGCGTGGCTGGCCCAGGCTCGCAACCGCTGGCGCGGCGCGTTGTTCAGCCTGGCCTGTCTCACTCTGCCCTACCTGCCGCTGGCCCGCTGGCAGGTCCCGCTCTCGTTCCAGGTTCGGCAGACCGGTTTCCCGGCCTATACGCTGGGCGAGATGATCGAGACTTTGCTCAACGGGTGGAGCCTGGGGATGACGGGCTGGGGTTGGTGGTGGGGCACCGTTTTGATGGGTGGGCTGGCGGGCGCAGCGCTCTTCCCCGGCGCGGGGAAGAAACATCGCCTGGCCCTGCTGGGCTGGCTCTCGATCCCGCTGCTGGGGGTGTGGCTCATCTCGTTGCGCCAGCCGCTCTTTACCGACCGCTACCTCATTTGGGCCGCGCCCGCTTTCTACCTCCTGGCCGCCGTGGGATTGGCTGCCGTGGGGCGGCGCAGCGTATGGGCGGTTGCGCCGTTGCTGCTCGCCATCCTCGTTCTCGACGGGGTCAATCTGTGGCGGCAGGCCACCGTGCCGATCAAATCTGACTTTCGCGCTGCTGCTGCTTACGTCGCCGGATACCAGCAGGAACTCGTCCCCCCCCAGCCCGGAATCGAAAAGAGGTACGAATTCGAGTGTTACCTGCCGCTCGTGCTGAACGGCAGCGCCGGGTTCGGCGATCTGATCGTCTTTCAGATTCCCTATGCCAGGTACACTTTTGACTATTACTTTCCCGCTGCCGCGTACCCCTGGGCAGAAGGGCTTTACACCAACCACCGTGCCCCGGACGGCTCTTTTCTGACGGGCGAACGGGAGGTGGCACACCGGATGCAAGAGATGACGGCCGGATACGATGTGGTCTGGCTGGTCGCCACCGAGGTGGAATCGTGGGACGAGCGCGGGCTGGTGCAGGCGTGGTTGGATGGTAATATGCGGCGGACGGACGAGGCCCACTTTGCGCGGGTGGACGTGTACCGGTACAGCAGGTGACACGCCGGACGCGAAACGTGGGGATAGCGCAGTTACGTCTTACGCGGTATAATATTCAATGGTAGCAGAATAAACGGTGAAACGATGGGCAGGAGCGGCGATGGCGGCCTGGCACACAAAAGTGTGGCCGCGTCCGCCAGGTAGAGGAGAAGGGAAATGTGGTCTGATCTGTACGGGCGTCGCTCTGGACAGGTGCTGGCGTGTGTGCCTGAGCCGGAGCCGCAATTACTGGCGGAGACGTTGGTGGCTTTTGCCAACTCTGACGGCGGAACAATTCTCATCGGTGTGGACGAGGGGAGGAGGGCCAGCGGCCAGGTTTACGCCGACGAGTTGGAGGTGGCGCTGCGGGCCGCCGTACAAGAGTGCCGCCCGCCGGTAGAAGCCCGCTGGCATCAAATGGCGGACGAGGAGGGGTTGGTTTTCGCCATCGTCGTCGCCCGCAGTTCAGAATTGCACAGCCTGGCGGATGGGCGCGTCCTGGTGCGTGCCGGAACCGAAAACCGGCCCCTCAGCGGCGACGAAATTCGTCAACTGGCCGCCACAAAATCCACCGGCGATTTCGAGATGGAACCGGCGCCCGGCGCACAGCGCGACGACCTGGACGACCAGGTCATCGCCGAGTTCACCGCCAAGTGGGAGGAGCGCCAACACCGGGAGTGGACCGGCCCCGTGGATGACTTGTTGCATCTGGTGGGTGCGCTGGACGACGACGGGAATCCCACGGTCGCCGGGGTGCTCTTGTTCGCCCACAACCCGCAGGCGTTCCTGCCCCAGAGCGGGCTGACCTTTGTCAAATTCATCGGCACACTGCCGCGCGGCGCAGCCGGACAGCCGGGCTATGGTCGCCGCGAGGAGATCGGTGGCCCGCTGGCGCGTATAATCCAGCGCACCTGGGAGGTGGTGGGGGAAGAGATGCGCACCGGCGCGGTCGTCA
>CAYNVC010000296.1:0-3924 GCA_964400615.1 uncultured Anaerolineales bacterium
AGATCGTCTCTGTACACACCATGCTGCGCCGCTTCGACGGGAGTTTCGAGTTACCGGTAGCTATCTCGCCAGACGAGTCCTAAATCAGGAGGTGATACAACCGCAAATTTCACGTCTCACGCAATTACGTAATGGCGCATTATTCCAAAGGAGGTGTCTCTTATGCGACCCGTATACGCTGTTTCGGGCGGGGTCTCCAAATTCGCCAAGGCCCGGCCCGACAAAACCTTTCCCGCGTTGGTCAAAGAGGCTTACGATTACGCCCTGGCCGACCTGGGGATCGAGCATCATAAATTCTGGGAACTGGTGGACGCCACGGTGGCCTCTTATTTTTCCGACCACTTTACGCGCCAACTGATGGCCGCTATCATGGCCCAGGACTATATCGGCATGCTGCCCAAGCCCTCGCACCGCGTTGAGGGGGGCGGGGCCACCGGTGGTATCTGCTTCCAGGAGGGTTGGAAGTCCGTCGCCTCTGGCTATGCCGACGTTGTTCTCTGCTACGGCTTTGAGCAGATGAGCCACGTCGAGACCTGGAAGGGAAACGAATTCATCGCCCTGGCCTCCGACGTTTCGTTCGACTACCCCGTCGGCGGCTTTTACTCTGGCTACTATGCCATGATGGTCAGCCGCCACATGCAAGAGTTCGGCACCACCCCGGAGCAACTGGCCCACGTCTCGGTCAAGAACCACATCAACGCCTACCATAACCCCTACGCCCAAAAGCGCCAGCGATTGACCATCGAAGACGTGCGTTCGGCCCCGATGGTGGCCTGGCCGTTGACCCGTCTCGATATCTGCGTCATGTCCGACGGCGCGGCCTGCACTGTTCTCTGCTCCGAGGACGGGTTGACCAAGCTGGAAAAGGCGGCCGGCCGTTCCCTCTCCCGTGTCCGCGTCGCCGGGATCGGGCGCGGTACCGACGCTATGCGCCTGGCCGACCGGCCCCATCAATCCTACGACGACTTTTACAAGTACAACGCCCTGCCCAACGAGATGGACGACGACTCCCGAGCTTATTACAAAGAACTGTGGGATCACGGCTTCCGTTACCCCGGCATTCACTCCTTCCGCGCCGGGCGCATGGGCAGCAAGGAGGCTTACGAAAACGCCGGCATCACCGACCCGCTCAACGAGATTGATTTCGTCGAGCTGCACGACGCCTACACCTCGTCCGAGGTGCAGACATACGAGGATATGGGCCTCTGCCGGTACGGCGAGGGCGGCCCATTTGCCGCCAGCGGCAAAGCGTTCATGCCGGGCATTGATTACGGGCTGGACTTGCCCGACGAACCGGCCTGCCCGGTCAACCCCTCCGGTGGGCTGATCGCCTGCGGCCACCCCGTCGGCGCTACGGGCCTGATGCAGGCGGTCTTTGCCATCTGGCAGTTGCAGCACACCATCGAAAAGCACTTTGGCGACCCGGCATTGCAGGTGCCGGATGCGAAACGGGGAGCGATCCACTCCCACGCCGGAACCGGAACCTACGTCACCGTCAGCATCCTGGAGCGGGAGGAGTAAGAAATGTCTGACCAAGAATTTCCCAAGCGAATGGAAGAAGACCTGGAGGGGACGGTTCTCTTTGGCGTGCCCTTTCCCAAAGGCGACGATCTCTCCGCTCTGAAGGAGATGGAGCCTATCGTCATCAAGCAGCCTTATTGTGCCACCTACAACTATTCCTATGGGCAAGACTCACCCTTTTTTGCCGCGCTGGCTAACAAGAGGTTCATCGTCAGCCGCGAGCCGGAGAGCGGCTACACCTATGCCACCCCGCGCGGTCACGACATGTACACCGGCCAGGAGACCGAGTGGGTCGAGATCGAACCGGAGGGCGAGCTGCATACCTTTACAGTCTGCCATTTTGGCTCGGAGGCGTTCCTGCCCGAATGCCCCTACGTGTTGATCATGGTCAAGTTCGAGGAATGTGACACGCTGTTCCTGGGGCGGCTGGTGGGAGTTGACCCCCTCGACGCCGGCACGCACTGGATTGGTAAAAAGGTGCGCGGGCGCTTCCTGCGCAACTCCAAGTTCAAGCCCACTGATATTTACTTTAACCTGGTGGAGTAAAACTCGGATAAACTCCCTCCCGCAGGTGAAAAACGTGCGGGAGGGATATAATTGGGAGGGAATTACATGACCTTGTTACAACCATCACTCACGTGGCGGCGTGCCGCCTGGCTCTATGATGTCGCTTTGGTGAGCGGCGGCAGCCTCTTGATCGCGCTCGCCGCGCAGATCGCTATCCCACTTCCTTTCAGCCCTGTTCCGATCACCGGGCAGACGCTGGCGGTGCTTTTGGTTGGCGTCCTTTTGGGGAGCCGGCGCGGTGCCTCCAGCCTCTTGCTCTACCTGGCAGAAGGGGCATTGGGATTGCCTGTCTTTGCCGGAGGGCGGTGCGGGTTTCTCTACCTGTTGGGGCCGACCGGTGGTTATCTGCTTGGCTTTGTCGTAGCCGCCTTTGTCACGGGGTGGCTGGCCGAGCGGGGTTGGGATCGGCGTGTGCGTAGCAACGTGCCGGTGATGTTGCTTGGCAATGCTATCATTTACGCCTTGGGTCTGCCCTGGCTGGCCCATTTCGTGGGGGCGACCAGGGTGTTGGCGCTGGGATTTTATCCCTTTATTGTGGGTGACCTGCTCAAGATTACCCTGGCATCGCTCTCTTTGCCCTGGGCCTGGAAATTGAGCACGAAAAACTGAGGAGGACAAGCATGAGCACCAGTATTTTGGAACTGTTGGGAGCCGAGGCCGAGAGCCTGCTCACCCACGAGTGCCTGGGCATCCCCAAAGAAATGCTGCACCTGCCCGGCCCCGATTTCGTGGATCGGGTGATGGCCCAGACCGACCGTCCCCCGGCGGTGTTGCGCAATATGCAGACCATCTTCAACACGGGGCGATTGGCGGGTACGGGCTATCTTTCCGTTCTGCCCGTGGATCAGGGGATCGAGCACTCGGCCGGGGCTTCCTTTGCCCCTAACCCCATCTATTTTGACCCTGAGAGCATCGTTGAGCTGGCACTGGCAGGCGGCTGCAATGCTGTTGCCTCGACGTTGGGTGTGATGGGAGCGATCTCGCGCAAATACGCGCACAAAATCCCCTTTATCATGAAATTCAACCACAACGAACTGTTGAGCTACCCCAACATGCACGATCAGACCATCTTTGCCGGTGTGCAGCAGGCGTTCGACCTGGGCGCTGTGGCGGTTGGGGCGACGGTGTACTACGGCTCGCCAGAATCGCGCCGCCAGATTTTGGAGGTGAGTGAGGCGTTTGCTTACGCCCACGAGTTGGGAATGGTGACGGTGCTGTGGGCTTATCTGCGTAACTCGGCCTTTAAGCACGAGGGGGTGGATTACCACACCGCTGCCGACCTGACCGGGCAGGCGAACCACCTGGCGGTTACAATCGAGGCCGATATTGTGAAACAAAAGCAGGCGCAGGTCAACGGTGGCTACACCGCACTCGACTTTGGCCGGACGCACCAAAAGGTCTATAGCGAATTGACCAGCGACCACCCCATCGACCTGGTGCGTTACCAGGTGGCGAACTGCTACATGGGGCGGGCCGGCATGATCAACTCTGGCGGGGCCTCGGGCGAAAATGACCTGGCCCAGGCGGTGCGCACGGCGGTCATCAACAAACGGGCCGGTGGGATGGGACTCATCTCGGGACGCAAGGCGTTCCAGAAACCGATGGATGAGGGGGTCAGCCTGCTCCACGCCATCCAGGACGTCTACCTCTCGGACGAGGTGACTGTTGCCTGAGATGGGGACGCTGGGGATGCTCGATTGCAACTTAGGTGGCTGCGGCGCGTAAGGTCAATAGCAGAGTAGCCGCTTGCCTTCTCGCAGGTCGGTTTGCCAGTTGCCACGACGCGCGTAGGGCAAGTTGCCAACTTGCCAAACCGGTCGCCACGACGTTCGTAGG
>CAYNVC010000297.1:0-3911 GCA_964400615.1 uncultured Anaerolineales bacterium
CGGTCTACATGCACCTGCCGGACGGGGTGCAGCCGGAAGAGCCGCGTTACCACCGCAGCCCTTCTCGCTGGCCGCAGGAGCAGCCGGACGCGGCACTGGACGACGACGGGCGCGTGGTCTACATCTGGCACAACGCGGAGGCCGCGCCGGATCGCCAGTACACCTTTGGGGCCTCATTCCCGCGCCGGTACGTGGCTGAGGGAGCGGTGCAGCAAGGCCCTTCCACGCTGGAACTGATATTCGGTGGAATTATGTCCGCCATCACTACGACCCTGAGTTGCTGTTGCAATCCTGTCCCTCTCGTCTTTGTGGGCTTTGCCGCTCTCGTGGGATTTTCAGTTTGGAACCAGCGCAAACGCAAGATGCAGTACCTACCCCCTTCGAGGAAGGTCGAGGGAGTGGGAGTCAAACGCGGGTTGACCGCGGTGGAGGCGGCCATTCTTTTAGAAAGCCCCTTGAACAAGGTCATGACAATGATCCTCTTTGGCCTGCTCAAAAAGGGAGCGGTGACGGTGCTCGACGACAAGCCGCTCAAAATCGAACCCAACGATCCCCTGCCCAAGTTGCGCCCATACGAAAAGGATTTTCTGAAAGCGGTCAAGAAGGATGGCACTCTCAGCGAAAGCAAGCTCCGCAAAATGATGGTCGCGCTGATCAAAGAGGTCAACAACAAGATGAAAGGGTTCAGCCGCAAAGAATCGGTGACGTATTACAAGAGCATCGTCAGGCAGGCGTGGCAGCAGGTAGAGGGCGCCGAGACGCCGGATGTGCGCGGACAGCGTTTCGACGAGCAATTGGAGTGGACGATGCTGGACGATGACTTTGCAGAGCGGACGAATCGCACTTTCCGCACCGGCCCCGTCTTTGTGCCGATGTGGTGGGGCTATTACCGTCCCTGGACGGGCACGCGGGCGGCGGGTGCGGCGCGTCCTTCCGTTTCCCGCCCCTCGGCTCCCTCGATGGGCCGCGTCCAGTTGCCGACCCTCCCCGGCGCCACCTTTGCCGCGACGATAGTGAACGGAGTGCAGACCACGGCTGGTGGCATCATCAAGAGCCTGACCGGTTTTACCAGCGGGGTAACTCAGGTGACGAATCCACCCCCGGTGTCCTCCGGACATAGTTACGGCGGGGGGGGGAGCGGTTGTGCCTGTGCCTGCGCCTGCGCTGGTTGCGCCTGCGCCTGCGCCGGAGGGGGGAGGTAGACCAGCCGCCTATGTCATTTCTCACCAGCTTACGAGAGCGCCTGGCCCGGCCTCACTCTGTGTCGCCGGGCCTGTATGGTTACGAGCGACGCGACGATTCTGGCGGGCGGGTGCGGCTGCACCTGCGCGTCGACCCTGACGGGCGCGGCCTGTTGGTCATCAATGCCTCCCAGATCATCCACCTCAACCAGACCGCCATCGAATACGCCCGCTTTATCCTGGAAGGGGTTCCTCGAGAAGAAGCGGTGCGGGCGATGCGCCGTCGCTACCGGGTGGATCGGGCCACCGCCCAGGCCGACTATCTCCACCTGCAAGAGCAGATCGAATCGCTCATCGCCGCCGATAGCTCAGTCTGCCCCATCCACGGGCTGAACCTGGAGCGGGTAGACCCTTTCTCTGTCCCCCTCACCGCCCCGTACCGCATGGATCTGGCGCTGACCTATCGCTGTAACAACGATTGCCCCCATTGCTACGTCGCCCGCCCGCACGATTATCCAGAGATAGATACCGCCGCCTGGAAAGCTGTGTTGGATCGGGTCTGGGACGTGGGCATACCGCACGTCGCCTTTACCGGCGGTGAGGCCACGCTCCACCCTGACCTGGTCGAACTGGTGGCCTACGCCGACGAAAAAGGGCTGGTCGCGGGCTTGTTGACCAACGGTCGCCGCCTCTCCGATATGGGGTATGTGCAGGAACTGGTTGCGGCCGGGCTGGATCACGTCCAGATCACGCTGGAATCGCACGCCGAGCGGGTACACGACCACATGGTGGCTGCCCCCGGAGCCTGGCAGGAGACGGTGGCGGGTGTGCGCAACTCGGTCGCAGCCGGATTGTACATCACCACCAACACCACTCTGACCCACGAGAACGTCCCGACCATCGAGGAGACGGTGGCATTTATCGCGTCGTTGGACGTGCCCACCTTTGCCTGCAATAGCCTGATCTACTCTGGCCGGGGGAGCGTGGTGGGAACAGGCTTCCGCGAGGGGGAGCTGGGGCCGATCCTGGAACGGGTCAAGGAGACCGCCGACCGGTATGGCTTGCGCCTGACCTGGTACACTCCTACCCAGTATTGCGCTTTTTCCCCGTTGCAGATGAACCTGGGTGTCAAAGCCTGCACCGCCGCGCTCTACAACATGTGCGTCGAGCCGGACGGAGCGGTCATTCCCTGTCAGAGCTATTACGAACCGCTGGGCTATATCCTGCGCGATTCCTGGGACTCGATTTGGAACCACGATCTGGCGCTGACTTTGCGAGAGCGGCGCTACGTCCCGGACAAGTGCCTGGAATGCCCTGAGCTTTCCCTCTGCGGCGGGGGGTGTCCGCTGTATTTGCAACACACGGGGGAAGCCTCTTGAGGGCAGCTGGTCGTGATCTGACCAGCGGCAGCTTGCACCGCAATATCTGGTATCTGGCCCTGCCGATGATTTTGGAGACGGGCATCCTCAACGTCTCTCAAATCCTGGATACGCTGTGGGTGGGCAAGTTGGGGTCGGCGGCGCTGGCGGCCGTGACCATCAGCATCACCATCCGCTGGGTGGTGAATAGCCTGGCGAACGGATTGGGTATTGGCGGGATGGCGGTGGTGGCGCGGCGCACCGGTGAGCGTGACCACGTGGCGGCGGATCACGCTGCCTGGCAGACAATCTTGTTGGGCATCGTCGTCTCGGCCCTGTTGGGCATCCTGGGCACCCTGTTGGCTCGCCCGTTGCTCCTCCTCCTGGGAGCGGGTTCCGACGTGTTGCCGTTGGGGATGACCTATCTCCGCATCACTATGGGTGGATTGTTCACCCTGGTTCTCATCTTTGTCATCAACTCGATGCTGCGCGGCGCTGGCGAGGCCCGCCTGGCAATGATCGTCCTCTTTGTGGCTACGGGGGTCACGGTCATTTCCGAGTATGCACTGATCTTTGGATGGGGGCCGTTCCCCGCGCTGGGGGTGGCCGGAAGCGCCTGGGGCAACGTCCTGGGATTCGGCTCCGGCGTGGTGCTGCAATTTGTGATTCTCCTCAGCGGACGGGCGCGCATCGGCATCAACCTGCGCGACCTGCGGCCCGATTTCCCCCTGATGGGCCGTATCATCCGCATCGCGCTGCCCAGCACGGTGCAGATGACTCTGCGCTCATCCTCCCGCCTGGTCATCGTGGGCCTGATCGGAGTGTACGGGACGTTTGCCACGGCCGGGTACGGGGTGGCGAACCGGTTATTGCTGATCGCTCTCATTCCCGGCTTTGGGCTGGGCAACGCCGCCGGAACGCTGGTTGGGCAGAACCTGGGCGCTCACAAGCCGGAGCGGGCCGAACGAACCGCCTGGTGGGTCAGCCTGTATGGCGCGGGCTATATGGCGGTCTGCACGCTTATCCTGTTCACGTTTGCCCGCCCGCTGATCGCGCTGTTCGATCACACGCCGCAGGTTGTCGAGATCGGCGCCGAGTGCCTGCGCGTCGTTGCCCCTTCGATGCTCCCGGCCATCGTGGGGGTGGTGCTGGGGCGCGGGTTCGATGGGGCCGGGGATACCGTCCCGGCGATGGCGGTCAACCTGTTCACCCTGTGGGGCCTGGAAGCGCCGCTGGCCTTTGTCCTTGCCCGCTGGATGGGATTGGGCGCCACCGGCATTTGGTGGGGGCGGACCATTGCCAACGCGACCAATGGGTTACTTTTTGCCGGATGGTTCCGCCTGGGGCGGTGGAAGCGGCGGCTGGTGTAGAG
>CAYNVC010000298.1:0-3901 GCA_964400615.1 uncultured Anaerolineales bacterium
TGTACTGGGAGGCGTCCATCCCGCCGCGCAGCTCGTCGCAGCTTTTCCAGAGCGAGCTGTATAATTGTGATTTCTTCAGCGCCATGTGCGAATCCTACCGGCGAGATTGTGCCGTCTGCTATTGTGGCCCGGCCCATCCGGCGGTATAAAAGGCCAGATACTCGGCCACGTGCGCCGCCCACATCCCGGCCGCGTGCCCCCCGTCGTGAACCGTGAACTCGTTGTGAATGCCGTGCTCGTCCAACGCCGCGTGCAGCTTTTGAGTGTATTCCCTGGTCCAATCCACGTCCCCCGCATCCAGATAAATGCGCAACCCGGCCACGCCCGGCTCCTCCAACAAGTAAAATGGATCGTGAACCGGCGGGGCCAGGTTGACCGAGAGGGCCGGGCTGTGCGCCCCCACGGCGGCAAACACCCCTGGGTGACTGAACCCAATTTCGAGCGACCAGACGCCGCCCCGCGATATGCCGCCGATGGCCCGCCCCTCCCGCTCCGCCCAGGTGCGAAAAGTCGCGTCCACGTGGGGAATCAGATCGTTGATGACCTGCCCCTCGAACGATTGTTCCCCGCCGCTGGTGTTGACGTACATCCTTTCCGATCCCCTGGGCTGGACGATGATCGAGGGAGGCAGAGCGCCGGATTGGATGGCAGAGTCGGCGGCCTCTTCGATTCCCAGGCCATCCCAGTGAGCCGCCTGGTAGGGCCAGCCGTGGAGCAGGTAGAGCACCGGGTAACGCCGGTCGGATTGATCGTAGCCGGGCGGCAGGTAGATGCGGTAGGTCTCCTCCGCTCCGGTCGTCGGGCTGAAATATGCCTGCTGCTCGACCCGGCCCGCGAGCACATAGTCGGCCGAGGTGGAAAGAGTGGCCGTCGCGGTAGCCGTGGCCTGCCGGGTCGGTGTCGCGGTCGCGCTGGGAACAGGCGAGGGAGTGGGAGTAGCGGTGGGGACGGGCGTGGGGCGGGGGGTCGGCGTCGCAGCCGGAGATGGCGACGGTTGGGGGGAGGCAGTGGGATGAGAAGGCTCTGGCAGCGGGTGAACCAGCACCCACAGCGCGATAACAGCGGCCACCACCACAATCACCACCCCACGTAACAGCCAATTTGCACTCTGCCGCACCACTCCTCCCTACCCCTCTGCCTGTTTACAATATTGTAACCCATTGCCGCACGAATGGCAAGCGGGCTTGGCAATGCACCGCACTTGTGCTACACTTGGTACATCATCCAATAACCAGGAGGAAAAACAAAATGACCACACGACGTATTTCGAATCTCACCAGAGCTAATCTTGCCCGGCCCAGATCGTCAGACCCAGGCCGGGGGCGGGGGGCGATCCTGGCAACCGGCCTCTTGCTGATCGTGCTCGTGCTGGCGGGGTGCTCCACAAAACCCACCGCGACCCCGTCCGCCACGGCCGAGTACCCCGTCACCGTGATCCCCCTCGCCGGCCCGGCTGCCGGGCAAGACGCCGAGATATCCGGTATGGCGTGGTACGGCGACTATTTGATCCTGCTGCCCCAGTACCCGGCTCGAATGGGCGACAACCTGTTCGCCCTGCCCAAATCGGACATCCTGGCATTTCTCGACGGGAACCAGAGCGGGCCGCTCACGCCGCTCGAAATTCCACTGCTGGGAACCGCCGCCGACCTGGTGCGCGGCTACGAGGGCCTGGAGGCCATCACGTTCGTCGGCGACCAGGTCTTTATCACAATCGAGGCGGAGGATGGGGATTGGAGAATGGGCTACCTGGTGCGCGGCAGCATCGCCGCCGATCTGAGCGGGATACAGCTCGAGACGGACAACCTGGTCGAAATCCAGCCCCAGGCCGACCTGGAGAACTTTAGCGACGAGGCGCTGCTGGCCGTGGACGACGTGCTGCTCACATTTTACGAGGCGAACGGGGCCAACGTCAACCCCGCGCCGGTGGCGCACCGGTTCGACCTGAGCCTCGACCCCGCCCCGCCGGTCACATTCCCCAACGTCGAGTACCGCGTCACCGATAGCAGCGCACCGGACGCGGAGGGCCGTTTCTGGGTCATCAACTATCTATACCCCGGCGAACTGGACAAACTCGACCCCGTGACGCCCGATCCACTGACGGCGCAGTACGGCGCGGGAGAGACCCACTCCCACAACACCGCCGTCGAACGGCTGCTCGAGTGCCAGTACAGCGACAGCGGCATCACCCTGGTCGCTACCCCTCCGCTGCAACTGGAATTGCTGGGGGACGACAGCCCGCGCAACTGGGAGGGACTGGCCCGTCTGGACGAGCGCGGTTTTCTGCTGGCGACCGACAAGTACCCGGAGACGATCCTGGCGTTTGTGCCTCTGCCGTGAGGAGAAAGGATGACACTCAGGCGACGAATATTGCTATCGCTGTTGGGCCTGCTACTGCTGGGAGGATTGTTCCCGGCGGTTCCAGCGGCGCGGGCGGCTCCATCTGAACAGAGCAGCACAGTCCACATCGTAAAGTGGGGCGAAACCCTGTTCAGCATCGCCCGGCGCTATGGAACCTCGGTAGAAGCCATCTGCGCGGCCAACGGCATCGCCGACCCCACTCGCATCTACGCCGGACAGCGCCTGCTCATCCCCACCACCGGAGCCGCTCCCGCCGCCTCTTCCGCCCCCACCGGAGCCGTTCACGTCGTCCGGCGCGGCGAGAACCTGTACCGCATCGCCCTGAGATACGGCGTCACCGTGCAGGCGCTGGCCGAACTGAACGGCATCTACAACCCCGGCCACATCGTATCCGGCCAAAAACTGCTCATCCCCGGCAGCGCGACGACGCCGGCGCTCGCCTACCAGCCGCAACACGCCTCCACCACCCACGTCGTCCGGCGCGGCGAGACGCTCTCGGCCATCGCCCAGCGATACGGCATACCGCTGTGGGTGCTGGTGCAGGCCAACAACGTCGCCAACCCGGCGTTGATCATACCGGGCCAGACGCTCACCGTTCCCCGGCCCGGCAGCCTGGCGGCATCCACGCCCGCCGCCGGCGGGGGAGGCAAACGCATCCTGATCGATCTCTCCGAGCAGCATCTCTACGCCTACCAGGGCAACGTGCTGATCTATTCCTTCGTGGTCTCGACCGGCAAGCCCGGCGCGGGCACGAGCACCGGCACGTTCCGCGTACTGGACAAGTACCCCAACGCCTACGCCTCCACCTGGAACCTGCAAATGCCGCACTGGCTGGGCATTTACTGGGCGGGCGGGCTGGAGAACGGCATCCACGCCTTGCCCATCCTGTCCAACGGACAACGGCTATGGGCGGGCTACCTGGGCACGCCGGTCTCCTTCGGCTGCATAATTTTGGGGGTCGAGGAGGCGCGTCTGCTCTACACGTGGGCCGAGATCGGGACACCGGTGACGATACAATACTGAGGCAGCAATAGAGAGACCGGGTTTTTCGGAAAAAACCCGGTCTCTCGTCTACCCATGGAGGTGGGCGGTGGAGAGCAATTTGCTAGTTGACATCATCGGCTGGAGCGGCGGGGTAGAAATTCTCCTGGCCTACCTGCTGGTCTCGGCCCGCAAGACAGAGGGGGACTCGGTAGTCTACCAATTGTTGAACGTGGCGGGGGCCGCTTCGCTCATCGTCAACTCGTTTTACTATGGGGCTTTCCCTTCCGTGGGGGTCAACATCCTGTGGATCGGCATTGCCATCTACACACTCGGCAAAAAAAAGCTGCACAGCAGCGGAAATTAGCACCGGCCTGAAGCGCCGGTGCTGGTGGCCTGGCCCCACACGCACCCTGGCCCAGCGCCGTCTGACCCAGCGCCGCCTGACCCAGCGCCGCCTGTTCACGGCGGCGCGGTCGCACCGGCCTGAAGCGCCGGTGCTGGTGGCCTGGCCCAGCGCCGCCTGACCCAGCGCCGCCTGTTTACGGCGGCGCGGTCGCGC
>CAYNVC010000299.1:0-3863 GCA_964400615.1 uncultured Anaerolineales bacterium
CCAGGTTCAGGTTCTTGACCGCCACTACTTTTTTGCCGAAACGCTTGGTCAGATTTTTCAATTGTAAGGTTGCCATAATTTCCCCCTGATCAGACGGTGACGCCGCCCCACATCTGGTTGATGTAGCGGCGGATAAAGAAGGTGAATATGATGGCCGGGAGGGCCATTGCCATGCCTCCGGCCGCGGCCAGGTTCACCTGCCCAACCGCGCCCAAGACCGTTTGATAGACGATGACGGAGAAAGTGGGGTGAAATTGGGTGAGGATGATCGCCGACACGGTTTCGTTCCAGGCTCCCAGGAAGGCGTACATGGCGCAGGCGGCCAATCCCGGCAGGGCCAGCGGGAACGTGATGCGGAGAAAGGTCTGCGCTTTGGTCGCACCAAAGACCTGGGCGGCCTCTTCCAGCGAGACCGGGATGCCCAGGAATATGCTCGCCGTGATCCAGATGGTCAGCGCGATAGAGCCGACCGAGTAGACCAGCGACAGTCCGATGGGATTGTCGTAGAATCCCATTTTTGCCAGGATGATGACCATCGGCAGGGCGATGGCGACGCCGGGGAACATGCGCACAAAGAGGACGCTGAACTTGAGCGCGTCCCGGCCCTTGAAGACGTAGCGGGCAAAGGCATAGCCCGCCATGCCGCCGATGGTCAGCGAGATGAGGATGGTCATGGCGCATATCTCCAGGCTCCTGAACACCGCCGGGATGGCCTGGCCGGTTCCGGCGACGCGGAAAAAGACCTGGTAGTTGTAGAGCAGGTTCTTGCGGCGCGTAAAATAGACCGGATCCTCCGTTTCTAGCCGGGCGATCTGCTGCTCGATCTCCTCGGTCGTCATCGGGATCGTGCCCAACTGGGATTTCATGTAGACGGCCATTTTCTCCAGGTCGCCGGTATCGAGCACGCTCTGGTACTCTCCCTCTATGTTATCGTAGACGCTGAGCAGATAACCCCGTTTGCCGTGGGTCAGCTCGAATTTGACATTGAGCGCCGGCAACAAGGGCAGGGGGTAGCGATACGCCTCGCGCGTGGAGAGGAAAGAGAGCGAGACGATAAAGTAGAGCGGCAGTAGCATGGCGATCACGACGCCGGTGACAAAGATGTAAAACGTCGTGGTTTTTGCGGTCTTGAAGATATTCTTGCGTTTCTTGTTCGTCATGTCGCTTGCTCCTTATTGCGCCCGAACGCCCCAGAGACTTGCAAGTAGGCCAGTGCCACCAGGGATACAATCAGCGAGACAATGATCGTATAGCCAGAGGCCATCTGGTAGCTGATATCCAACCCCTTGACCTCTTTGGTGTAAAAGACGACCCTTTCGACCAGGACGGGCAGGCGGGAGAACCCCAGCAAGAGCACCACGATGAGCCAGATCTGGATCGCCGAGATCAGGCGCAGAATGACCGCCGTCTGGATGGTCGGTTTGAGCATTGGGAGGGTGACTTTTCTGAGGACGGTGATATAGTTTCCGCCAAAGACGTATCCGGCTTCTTTCATCTCTTCCGGCATATTTTGCAGCCCGGCCAGCAGGATGATCATCACCGAGGGGATCACCTGCCAGGCGTCAATGATGATCAGCACCGCCAGGAGCGAGGTCTCCGATCCTGCCAGCCAATAGATGCTCTTGCTTCCGCTCAATATCCCCAGGTAGTGCAACAGGCTGTTGAGCCAACCGTGGGCGGTCAGTCCTGTGACCCACATCGCGCCCGCTGCGGCGGCGGGGAGTGCCATCGGGATCATGGCGAGAAAGAGGAATGTCCCCGAACCGGTGAATTTTCGGTTGATGAGCAACGCCAGGGCCAGGGCCGCAAAGAATTCGAGCGTCACCGAAAAGATGACGATCACGGCTGTGTTGCGGACGGCCGGCCCAAAGTTCTCCTCGTTGACGACCATGACAAAATTCTGGAGCGTAAAATGACCGCCGGCATCGGTAAAGCTACCTATGACTGAGACGATGACCGGGCGGAGCCAAAACGCACCGTAATAGAGCACGACCGGCAGGATCAGCAAATAGGGAACGGCCTTTTCCCACATCTTTTTCCAATCTTTTCTAGTCATACCAACCAGCCCCTTTTGTCTTAACAGGGTTGTTCGATTCTCAGCGGTTGAAACCGCCCCTGGCGAGCCAGCCGCTGGCCCGCCAGAGGCAACTTGAGTCGCCGCATTAGCATTAGAATCGAACAGCCTCTTTCATCTAAGAAAAGAGCCGGGAAATCGGTAAACTTCCCGGCTCATTGAGTTGCGAGTAACTAACGCCTCGGCTGGCTACTTGAGCAGGCCATCCACGCACTCTTGCGCCTGGTCGAGCCGCTCCTGGGTCACGTCGTTGCCGGCCACGATCGTGTCTTCGAACACGTCGTCAAAGCACTGCTTGACCGCGCCCCAGTCCTGATACAGGTAGGCGGGCACGCCGGAGACGATGCCGTTGTTGAGCACCAGAACGGCCTTGGAGATGACCTCGTCAATCGCCTCGTTCCCCACATAGTCAATCGCTTCCTGCACGGGCGGGATAAAGCCGCCGGTGCCTTTGGCGATCTTGACCTGAATGTCGGGGCGGGTGATGTATTCGAGGAAATCCACGGCCAGGTCATAGTTCGGCGCGTCCTTCATGATGGCATAGCCGCTGACGCCGGCGATGGAGCCGATTCCTGCCGGGCCGGATGGGGCCGGGGCCAACGTGAACTGGGTCTCGTTGGACGAATAGACCTGGCCCGCGCGGGCGTTGTGGAATACGGTCAACCACGCCTCTTCGCGCATCATCGGGTCAACGCAGCTATCTACGTTCATCACGGTGGGCACAAAGCCGTTCGCCTTGCCGATGGTCTCCCAGATCTTCCACGCCTCGGCCGCTTCAGCCGAATTGGCGTCCGGGAAGCCCGCGCCATAGGAGAGCGCGGAGCCGCCGAACATGTAGACCCAGGACTTCATGGGAATGCCGGTGATGCAGACTTTGCCCTCGCCCTCACCCTCGGCGATGTTGACGGCCCATTGGGCGTACTGTTCCCAGGTGATGGCGTCCAAATCAACGCCGTCGGGGAGGTACGGGAGCGCCTTGTTGTTCGCCAGCAGCAGGTAGACATCCGCGCCGACGGGCAAAAAGTATTGTTTCCCATCCCGGTTCGTGTCGGACTCGAACGCCGTGCTAAAGTGGCGGTCGGTCCAGGATTCGACCAGCGGGGTCAGGTCTTCGACGTAACCGGCATCGAGCCAGTCCGGCATCTTGCCGTTGTGGGCGCACACGATGTCGGTGGTGACGTGGCCGGTTTCCTGCTGAATCTGGGCGCGTTCCAGAAGCGAGTCGTCGTCCAGAATCTGGAAGTTGACCGTTACGCCGTTCTCTTCCTCAAAGGGCTTGATGATCTCGTTGATAAAGAACTCTTGCTCGCGGGGCGGGCTAAAGAGCCGTGAAGAGAACACCAGGGTCTTGGCCGGAACCTCGACCTCGACCGGAACCTCGACGGTCTGCTCGACCGGAACCTCGACAGTTTGTTCAACGGGCACTTCGACCGTGACGGTCGTCGGGCCGCCGCAGGCGGTCAATACCGTCATCGCGGCCACAGCAAGTATTGCAACTATACGCAAGGTTTTCATTTTGTCTCCTCCTGAAGACTAGAAATTTTATCTAATTCGACTAACAGCATCAGGTCAGGCACATTGACGAGTGACATCACCTCCCTTCTGATCTTGTGCAAATATCGAACCATGTTGTCTCCGGTCTGGTTATAGGCAGACAACCAATCCTTCCTACTGGATCAACGGCCCGCACGATTCTCGTACCACCAACTGTGGTTCCAAAAGCACACGCCGCTGCTCCAACTCTTCTCCTCGCAACAGAGCGATCAGCATCACGCAGACGCGCCACCCG
>CAYNVC010000300.1:0-3863 GCA_964400615.1 uncultured Anaerolineales bacterium
TGCCCGGCCCGGTGAGGGTCGGCGACGGTGATGAACAGGTCGGGCTTGTAGAACGGCAGATCGTTGTTGCCGCCGTCCCACACCACCACGTCCGCCTCCTCCTCCGCCTGGCGCAGGATGGCCTCATAGTCCACCCCGGCGTAGACGATAACGCCCCGGTCAATGTGCGGCTCGTACTCTTCCCGCTCCTCGATGGTGCACTCGTGCCGGTCCAGGTCGTCGTAATCGGCAAAGCGCTGTACCGCCTGCGCGGCCAGGTCGCCATAGGGCATAGGGTGACGGATGGCGACGACTTTTTTACCCATGCGCTGCAACACGTCACACACGTGGCGCGTGGTCTGACTCTTGCCGCAGCCGGTACGGACGGCGCAGACCGCCACGACCGGTTTCTTGCTCTTGAGCATCGTCGAGTCGGCGCCCATCAGACGGAAATCGGCCCCCGCAACCAGAACCTGCGAGGCTTTGTGCATCACGTACTCGTGCGGCACGTCCGAATAGGCAAAAACAACCTGATCTACCTCGTGACGGCGGATCAAATCATCCAGTTCCGCCTCCGGGTAAATAGGGATTCCCTTTGGGTATAATCCTCCGGCCAATTCCGGTGGATACATCCGCCCTTCGATATTGGGAATCTGGGTAGCGGTGAAAGCAACCACCTCATAATCCGAGTTGTCGCGGAAGTAGACGTTAAAGTTGTGAAAATCGCGCCCAGCGGCGCCCATGATGATGATACGCTTTTTGCTCACGGTCTCTCCTTATATTGAATTATTCTCCTTGCCGCGCACCAAAAACACCCACAGCAGCAAGGGCACTACCAACACCAAAACGCTCAAACAGCACGGGGCGATGCCGTAAGCAGAGGGAATCACCCCAGTCTGCGCGTTGGAACCGAACTCGGCATTCCACGTCCCCAACCCGGCGAAAATCATAAAGCCCCCAATACACAACGGAATCGTGCAACACAAAAGAACCAAAACTCCAACGACGGCAGTGACGATTGTACCTGTTTGCTTTGTCATCTTAATTTCTCCTTTCCTGAGTATAGATTACGCCAACCGAGCCAACAGAATACCCAACTCGTACAACAACAAGAATGGGCCCATCACCAGCAACATATTGACCGGGTCAACGGTGGGAGTGATAATTGCGGCCCCCGTGGCTGCGCCGACGATGACGACGCGCCGCGCTTTGGCAAATCCCTGCGGCGTGACGACCCCCAGTTTGGACAGAAAAAACATCACCAGCGGCGTCTCAAAAACCAGGCCGGCCCAGAGCAAGATGTTGCTGACAAAAGACATATAATAGTCTATCGAATAATGATGTTCGATGAGACTGCCCAAAAAACCGTTGAGAAAAGGGATCGCAGCCGGGAGCAGAACCGTAGCAGCAAACGCCACACCAGAGGCAAAGCAGAGCGAGGCGACCGGCGCACCGATGATCACATATTTCTTTTCCTGAGATTTGAGGCCAGGGGCCACAAAGCGGAACAGTTGGTACATTATGACCGGCATTGCGATCACGACGCCGATCACGACAGCGACTTTGAAATAGACGGCCGGGCCTTCGGTGGGGGAAAGGGCCTGGGGCAAATTTTCACCGAGAGGAGCGATCAACCACCTGAGCACCGGTTCGGCCACAGCCATACCCGCCAGCACGCCGACGAGCAGCGCGATGACCACCCTGATCAGCCGCCGGCGCAGTTCCTCCAGGTGCTCAAGCAACGTCATGCCCGTCTCGCCCATCTCGCTCTTCCTCTACTGCCCTTTGCTCTGCAACGACGACATTTTCCACGTCCGCAGCGGTTCCACTCACAATTTGGGCCACCTCTCGCCCCAGGGACCTGATGTCGGCAGCCACGTTGGTGAGGGGCGCGGGCAGAGGAGCACCGCTACCGCTCATAACCTGGCGCGTCTCCTCCTCCACCGCTCCCAACTCGGCCTGCACGGTTCCCATGAACTCGTTCGATATTTTGCGCAACCGGGCGCTGATGCGCCCAATCGCCCGGACAATTTCGACCATCCGCTTAGGCCCAATCATCAGAATAGCAATGATCAGGATGACCGACAATTCCCAGGGCCCCACGTTCATAAAACTCATCGCTTCTTCCCTGCCAGCTCCTCGACCGCCCGCACAATGTCGGATTTGTGCTCCACCAGGGTTCCCAACACCCCATTCACGAAACGCGGGGCGCTGTCGGAGCCAAACGCTTTAGCCAATTCGACTGCCTCGTTGATGGCTACTTTGACCGGTGTGCCACCATCCACGGCAAACTCGAAAATCGCCATCCGCAAAATGTTACGGTCTATATAAGCCATCTGCTCCAAAGGCCATTCAGGGGCAAAGGTGTGGATAAAAGTATCCAGCACGGATTGGTGCCTGACCACACCATCCACCAGGCGGCGGACAAACCTGGCCCCGCTCGACGGCAAATGGTTCTCGGTCAGATGGCGTTCCAGCACGACACCTGGGACGTGACGGGCACAATCAACCTCGTACAACGTCTGCAACGCCAGCACGCGAGCTTGATGACGCACCTTCACGCCACAGTCCTCACGTCACACTCGCGCTGTCTCGATAGCGTGAGCCACATCCTCAATGTGTACGTCAACGGATTGAACCTCCATGCCAACCATATCCTGAATCGCACGGGTAACTTCGGCCTGAATCTGGTGACTGACGTTCAGCATATTGACATCCGGCTCGGTCACAATGTGCAGTTCCACGCGGACACTGTTTCCAGAGACCTCGATCTCGACGCCATCATGGCGCACGATACGGCGCATGCCCCGCGCGGGAACCAGGCGAGCCACCCCTGGCACGGCGAGAGTCGTGAGGCGGGCAATAGTCTCCAGCACCTGCGGCGCGACGGTGATTCTGCCAATTCGCGGTTGTTCTTCCATCGTCATCCCCCTAACCAGGCGACATTCTTCACATCACCAAACCGCCGTCCACGGTCAACACCTCGCCGGTGATGAATGCGGCTTCTGCGGAGGCCAGAAACGCGACGGCGTACGCTATCTCCTCCGCCCGGCCCATACGCCTCAACGGCGTGGCCTCGATCAGTTTTTGTTTCAACTCCTCCGGCAAATCGGCGGTCAGGTCTGTGGGGACAAAGCCGGGCGCGACCGCGTTCACGGTGATGCTACGGGGGCCTAGTTCCTTGGCCAGGCTTTTGGTAAAGCCAATGATGCCGGCCTTGGAGGCGGAATAATTGGTCTGCCCACCCTGCCCTGCGATGCCGGAGACAGAGCTGACGTTGATGATGCGGCCCTGGCGCTGGCGCACCATTGGACGGGCGGCTGCCTTGCAGCAATTGAACACGCTCTTGAGGTTGATGCGCAACACATCGTCCCAATCGCTCTCTTTCATCAACATCAACAGTTGATCGCGGGTGGTTCCGGCGTTGTTGACCAAAATATCAATCCGGCCAAACTCGTCCAGCGCCATCTTGATCAGCCCGGCTGCCTGTTCAAAGTCGGCGACGTCCGCCTGCGCCGCGACAGCCCGGCCGCCGGCGGATTCGATGGCGGATACGACCCCGGCAGCGGCCTCCGCATTGCGATTATAGTTGACCACGACGCTGGCCCCGCGCCGCGCCAGTTCCAGCGCGATGGCCCGCCCAATGCCGCGCGACCCACCGGTCACGACGGCGACCTTGTTTTCCAGAGATTGGTCCATAGTTTCCCCCGCAGATTTCGTTTTTCCATCAACGTGGCAAGTTGCCAATTGGCAAGTTACCAACTTGCCCCACACCAGCGCCGTAGCGCAAGTTGCCAACTTGCGTCCTGGCAAGTTACCAACTTGCCCCACAGCAGCGCCGTAGCGCAAGTTGCCAACTTGCGCATTGGCAAGTTACCAACTTG
>CAYNVC010000301.1:0-3805 GCA_964400615.1 uncultured Anaerolineales bacterium
CCGCGACGCGCGGCACGTGTTCGTCGTTCACGGCGATCCCAAACCTGCCGCCGCGCTGGTCGAGGGTCTCAGGCAGTTGGGGGGGCGCGATGTGGTAGCGCCGGAGCGGGGAGCGGCGTTTCAAGTATAAGTAGGGCGGCCTTCCGTAGGGCGGCTTTCCATAGCCGCCCAAAGGCAGGTAAGAAACCTGCCCTACGGCTTTGCGTGGGTTTTTGTAGGGCGGCTTTCCATAGCCGCCTCGGAGGAAAATTATGAATCTGTGGCACGAACTACCGCCGGGGCCGGACTGGCCGAATGTCATCTATGTGGTCGTCGAGATTCCAAAAGGCTCGCGCAACAAATACGAGTACGACGAGGATGGGGGATTCGTCAAATTAGACCGGGTGCTGTTCTCGTCACTGCACTATCCCGGAGATTATGGACTCATCCCGCAGACGTTGCACGCCGATGGCGATCCGCTCGACGTGTTGGTGATGACCAACGTGCCCACGTTCTCCGGTTGCGTCATCGAAGCGCGTCCGTTGGGCATTTTTCACCTGGTTGACCGGGGCCAGATAGACGATAAAATTCTGGCCGTGCCTCACACCGATCCGCTCTTTAGGGATTATCACTCGCTGGAGGATGTGCCGCCGCACTTTTTGAAAGAGGTGGCCCACTTTTTCAACGTCTACAAGGACCTGGAAAGCGGCAAGACGGTGGGCAAGGGGTGGGATGGGGTCGAGTATGCTCACGCAGCGATCAATCACTCGGTAGAACAGTACCAGGCTCACATGCGAGAGCAGGAAAGAAGGGAATAGAACCCCGGTTTCTCAGGCCAGCGGGTCGGGGTAAATCCACTCCTCCGGCTCTTCTGTTTCCACCAGGCCGGATATTTCGTAGACGGGATCCGGGTGACAGTGTCCCTTGATTTGCACATTGCCGATAAAGTTGGCCTCGACACGTTCCCTGACCCGTTCGTAGGCCTGAGCACTGACGAGAATCTGCCCCGGCGCGGCGATGTCGGAGAGGCGGGCGGCAAAGTTGACGCAATCGCCGATGGCGGTGAAATTCTGCACCACGGCGGAGCCGATGTTGCCCACCACCGCCGCGCCGACTGTGATACCGATCCCGAAATGGAGCCGTTCCTGCGCGTCCATCCGCGAGTGACTATCCTGTACTCCGTGCTGTATCGCCAGTGCCGCACGCACGGCCTGCATAGTGTGATCCTGCTGTGGTACGGGGGCGTTGAATATCGCCATTGCGCTATCGCCTACGAATTTGTCTAACGTGCCATCGTGGGCCAGGATCGCTCCCGCTGCCAGGGTCAGGTGCTTGTTCAACACCTCGATCTGGAATTCGGGCGTGGTGTTCTCGCTAAAGGCGGTAAACCCCCGGATGTCGGCGTAGAGGCTGGTGATTTCCTGGCGTGTGCCTCCCAGGCGCACGGTGTCAGGGTTGGAGAGCAGCCGCTCCACCACTGCCGGCGAGACGTAGCGAGAAAAAGTCATCTGAATGCGGCGCATGCGCTCCTCCAATTGCCGCCGCTCGGTCAGGTCGTCTGCCACAATCGTCACCCCGATGATTTCGTCGTGGCTATCCAAAAGTGGGGAAATGGTCATCCGCAGCCAGACCGGCCCCCGGTGCGGCAGGTCTGGTAATGCTTCGTAGACCATCAACGGTGACTCGCCACTCTTGACCATCTCTAACAACGTGCGCAATTCCTCCCCCGCAAAGCTCAGAACCTGTTCCCAGGGACGGCCGATCACTTTGGCGGTGGAGAGGCCAAAGATGGTCTCTGCCGCCCGGTTAAAGAACGTCACCCGCCCCTGGACGTCGGTGGTGATGACTCCGCTGGCGATGCTGCTGAGCACATCATCCATCAATCTTTTCATCTCGGTTACGGCGTTCAGGTGACGGCGCACGTTGCCAAAGAGACGTGCGTTCTCCACTGCCAGGGCCGATTGTCCGGCCAGTGCGCCAAGAAACTCGAGATCGTCGGGAAAATAGAGCTGTTGGGAACGTCTCTCGCCCAGCGCCAGCCAACCGCTCAACCGTTCGCGGGTGCGCAGGGGAACGTAAACCACCGCTCCCAGGGCGCTCATTTTATTCCACCCCTCGGCCAGCTCGTCCGGCAGATCCTCCCCGGTCGGCAGGTACAGGCACTCTTGGTGTTTCCCCATCCAGCGCACCAGTGGACTTGCAGGAGGGAACGTGATGGACGAGACCGCCGGGCGCTCTCGTCCCACCGGTCTGCCGACGTAACAAGCTTTCTCGTCATCGTAGATGCAAACCCACTGGCGAACCGGGTGCAGGGCCTTTTCAACCTGTCTGCCGACCTCGGTCAACACGGTGTCCAGGTCCAGAGTTTGCGTTAGTTTGTGGCTCAGGTTCTGTAGCGTCACGCGGTAATTTATCACCTGGCGGAAAAAGAGACGATCCACCAGGCGCTGCATCCAGTTCCGCAAGGGGTTGAAAAGCAGCACCAGCGTCAGGACAAAGGAGGAGAGCAAAATCGGATCGCTGGCCTTGACCGCGATAAAGTGGCTCACGCCATTGATGAGTGCGAAATACGTCGCCACCACGAGAAACGTCAGAGCGCCGTAGGCCACGCCCTGGCTGAGGATTTGGTCTATGTCCAGCAGCCGGTAGCGCAGGATGGCGTAGGCGATGGAGAGGGGAAAGAGGGTAAACAGCGTGACGTATACCGGCGTAAAAAACGGTACCGGCCGGCCCAGGGCGTTGACCAGTAACCAGGGGACGACCGGCAGGAAGGCCAGCGTCGCGCCCAGGAGAATGATTCTGCTCTGCTGCCGCACCAGCGGCGCCGAAGGTTTTACGAGCCGGTAGATGAGCATGCCCAGGAAAAAGAAAATGCTCACGGCGGCAAAAAGGTAGATGCTGCGCCACCGGTTGATGTATTCCCAGGCGTGATCAATATCGTAAACACTGAACGCGGCCCAGATGGTCAGAAACGCCGCCGGGATGTAGGGAAGCAAACGCAACACCGGGAGACGTTTCACAAAGCGGGGTTCCTGGGGAAAGATCAGCGCCAGATGCATGGCGGTGGCAGCGGCAAATGACACCGCCGCTCCCCACAAGATAGCCATCCGGTGCGTTGTGTTGACGTCAAAGAGGAGTCCCACTATCAGTGCAACGGATACGCATAGGCTGGTGAACACCTGCCCGGCGCGGCCCCAGCCCTGTACCCAGTAGACCCAGATGCCGATACCCAGGTAGACCAGGCCAACTATGTAAGGGACGAGAAAGAGGAGGAGCATATCCTTTACGGGAAAGGGGGCGAGTGTGATTTGTTCCTCGCGCAGGTCGCCATCCGGCCTGGTGACCAACACCCAAACGGTGTCGCCTGCTTTGTGTTTGCCGAGAATGGCCGTCACGTCGGCGTATTGCTCCACGGGCTGGCTGTCGAGGGCGATCAGGCGGTCGGGCTGCTCCAACGGTGGATCCAGTTGCAGACGCGCCCATCCTCCACCCTGTATCGGGCTGAGCACCAGCGTTGGCTCGAGCAACATTCCCAGGAATGGTTCAGCAGCCCAACGCCAGGCCAGGACGTGAGCGGCGAGAAAGGAAACTATGCCAATTGCCAGTGCCAGGAACACAATCGCGCGCCCCAGGCGCGTCACCAGGTTAGTATGCTTACGCGATGTTTTCACCAGTGGGCCTCCAGATTTGCGAGCCTGCGAGTTTGGTCGTGGGGTAAGCATACAACGCTTTTGCTTCTTCGTCAACCTGACCGGGTGTCGAGAGCACGGATAGGGTTGTTCAATTTTAACGAACCCGGCTGGACGCAGACGGGGTGTTTTTCAAA
>CAYNVC010000302.1:0-3781 GCA_964400615.1 uncultured Anaerolineales bacterium
CCCCCGTCTCCTTGTCTCCCCGTCCCCCCGTCACCGTGTCACCCCGTCCCCGTGTCCCCCGCTCTCCTCCCCCTCGCCTTCCTGCTCCTGTTCTACTTTTACCCCCTTGCCTCCATCCTGGCACTCTCCTTTGCGCCCGCCGGCAGTCTCAGCCTGGCCCCGTTGGAGAAACTGATCAGCACCCCCTATTACCTCCACATCCTCCGGTTCACCGTGTGGCAGGCGGCCCTCTCGACTCTGCTGACGGTGGGGCTGGCGCTGCCGGGAGCCTACATCTTTGCCCACTATGATTTCCCCGGTAAAGCACTCGTCCAGGCACTGACGACGATCCCTTTCGTGCTGCCGACCATCGTCGTCGCGCTGGCTTTCACCGCGCTGCTGGGGCCGCGCGGGCTGCTCAACACCGGTCTGATGAACCTGCTGGGGCTGAGTCACCCGCCGCTGAACATGCAATACACACTCGGCGCGATCCTGCTGGCGCACGTGTTCTACAACTATACGCTGATATTGCGCATCGTCGGCACATATTGGGCCAACCTCGACCCCCGGCTGACGGAGGCCGCCCGCATGCTGGGCGCAAGCCGCTGGCAGGCTTTCCGCCAGGTCACACTTCCCCTGTTGACCCCCGCCATCGGTGCAGCCGCGCTGCTGGTATTCAGCTTTTGCTTCACCAGCTTTGGCGTCATCCTGATACTGGGCGGGCCGCGCTTTGCCACATTAGAGGTCGAAATCTACCGCCAGACGATCCAATACCTCAATCTGCCGCTCGCGGCGGCGCTATCCCTCATCCAGATACTGTTTACCTTTACCCTGATGGTCGCCTACACACGGCTCCAGGCACGGCCACTGGAATTGCGCTCGCGCCGGGCCACGCAGCGCCGCCCACGCAACCGGCGCGAGCGACTATCCATCGGGGCCAACGTGGTGCTGATGCTGGCCCTGCTGGTCACGCCGCTGGTCGCGCTGGTCGAGCGGTCGCTCGTCACAGAGAACGGCATATCGCTCACTTTTTACCGCCTCCTGTTCCAAAATCCACGCACCTCCGTCTTTTACGTGCCGCCGGGCGCGGCGCTATGCAACTCGGTGGGGTTCGCCCTGGCGACGATGGCACTCTCGGTCACGCTGGGATTAGCCGCAGCGGCGGCGCTGAACAGGCGCGGCAAAAATCGGCTCCTCGACCCAATTCTAATGCTGCCGCTGACGACCTCGGCGGTGACGCTGGGGTTGGGCTACATCGTCGCGCTGGACAAACCTCCGCTCAACCTGCGCACCTCGCCGCTGCTGATTGTGCTGGCGCATACACTCGTCGCCCTGCCGTTCGTCGTGCGCAGCGTGCTCCCGGCACTGCGCTCCATCAATCCCAATCTCCGCGAGACGGCGGCGTTGCTGGGCGCTTCCCCCTACCGCGTCTGGCGCGAGGTCGACCTGCCGATCACGGCACGGGCCGCCCTGGTAGGGGCAGCGTTCGCCTTTACCATCTCGATGGGCGAGTTCGGGGCCACCAGCCTGATCGCCCGGCCAGAACGGCCCACCATGCCCATCGCCATCTACCGCTTCCTGAGCCGCCCCGGCCCGGCCAACTATGGGCAGGCGCTGGCTATGTCCACCCTGCTGATGCTCGTCTGCGCACTGGCGTTCCTGGCGATTGAGCGGTTCCGTGTGGGAGAGATAGGCGAGTTCTGAAACACAGAACACTCGATCTCCTGACATTTGACAGAGAGACCAAATCGTTGTAAAGTTGACGTGCATATCAAATTCTAACTGCCGAGAGCTAACGAATTTACCAAGGACCAGAAAATGCAAAATTCAGAAACAATCGAGACACCAGTCGCATCCCCTCCGGTGCCCATATCTAAAGTGGCGCTAAAAGCGCTGACCGAACTAACAGGAGAGCCTCGGTTTGACGTAGCCCTGCACATCGCTTTACGAGACGCCGTTGAACATCGGCTGGAAAAGATCAACGAGGCCATTCGTGGCTATGAGCATAAATATGAGATGCCCTTTGAACAGTTTCAAGCTTATGGTCAGGCCGAAAACATCCCCAATCAATTTTCCTACAAGGTAGAAAGTGATTACCTGGAATGGGATGGATTGACGAGCCGGAAGAAAAAACTCGAAAAGATCAAACAATGGCTCATTTGAGTACGCTCGAATTCGCCCGCACTGTACAGACCGCTTGCGACCAATCCAACATCGTTACTGCCTACGATGTTCGAATTTTAGATGACACGGTGGTAAAAATCCGGGTCTTTTTAACATATGGAGCTTTCGTTGATGTTTTCTACAACACAGACACGGAGAATTGCTCCTATGCTCTCATTGAAGGGGACGCAAGGGTCTTTGGCGCTGACAACGCCTTTATTGGTTGGCACATTCACCCCTTTGACGATCCGAGCCAGCACATACCTGCTCCCCAAGTATCCTGTGATGATTTCTTGAGAATTGTTGAGGAGCACAATGCAGAAATGCTAGAGTGACTGCCCGGCACAACGTTTCAGTGTACCCCCTTTCCTCACGGTTTCGGATGCCTTTACTCAAACTCGATAACGTCTGCAAATCCTACCCCGACGGCTGGGAAATGACCGGGGTCAACCTCACGGTCGAGCGCGGAGAGATTCTTTGCCTCCTCGGCCCGTCCGGCTGCGGCAAGACGACACTCCTGCGCCTCATCGCCGGGCTGGAACCGCTCGAACACGGGCGAATATTGGCAGAAGGAAAAGATGTGTCCCGCCTGCCCCCGCACCAACGCGGTTTTGGGCTGATGTTTCAGGAATACGCCCTCTTTCCCCACAAAAACGTCTCCGGCAACGTCGCCTTTGGACTGCGGATGCAGGGATTGAGACGGCAGCAAGTGACGGCGCGAGTAACAGAGACGCTGAAAATGGTCGGGCTGGAAGGGTTCGAGCACCGCGACGTGAACCAACTTTCGGGCGGGGAACGGCAGCGGGTGGCGCTGGCCCGCAGTCTGGCCCCCCAGCCACGTCTGCTGATGCTCGACGAGCCGATGGGAGCGTTGGATCGAGCGTTGCGCGAGCGGTTGATGGATGAACTGCCCGCCATCCTCCACCGCGCCGGAGTCACCACCATCACCGTCACCCACGATCAGGAAGAAGCGCTGGCCCTGGCCGACCGGGTGGTGCTGATGCGAGCCGGGCACGTGGTACAAACAGGGACGCCGGAACAGGTCTATCGCCAACCGGCCTCGCCCTGGGTCGCCCGCTTTCTGGGGCTGACCAACCTGCTCCCCGCCCGCGTGGTCGAACGCGGGCTGGCCGAGACCGGGATTGGAAATCTGAGGCTAGAGACGGGATATCGGCGAGCAGGACAATTGCTGATCCGCCCCGAAGCGGCGCGGTTGAGCGCGGATGGCCCCAACCTGCTGCGCGGGACAGTGACCGAGCGCTCGTTCCGAGGCGAGCGTTACCGGCTGCGGGTACGCCACGCCAGTGGAATAGAGCTGACCTTTAGCTTCCCCGCCGGTTCCGACCTGCCGCCATCCGGCGCAGCGGTCACACTCTCCCTGAATCCACGGGCGTTGGCGCTGCTACCGGCGTAGCGGACTTGGCCCGGGAACGCGGGCGTCTCGCCCGCATGCGGCCAGGATGGCCGCGTTCCGGTGACCCAGCCCACATGCGGCCAGATGGAACTGTGGAACGCGGGCGTCTCGCCCGCATGCGGCCAGGGTGGCAGCGTTCCGGTGACTCTGCTCGCATGCGGCCAGATGGAACTGTGGAACGCGGGCGTCTCGCCCGCATGCGGCCAGGATGGCCGCGTTCCGGTG
>CAYNVC010000303.1:0-3778 GCA_964400615.1 uncultured Anaerolineales bacterium
AGAGTAGGCAAATTCCCAATTTGCCCTACAGCACGCTGGTGTTGGCGGAAGAGGCAAATTGGCAATTTGCCCTACAACACGCTGGTGCTGGTGGCAGAGTAGGCAAATTCCCAATTTGCCCTACAGCACGCTGGTGTTGGCGGAAGAGGCAAATTGGCAATTTGCCCTACAACACGCTGGTGCTGGTGGCAGAGTAGGCAAATTCCCAATTTGCCCTACAACACCTCGCCCAGTAATATCCCCAGCAATCCCAGGATCACGCCCAGGTGCAAAAAGAGGTCGGTGTGGGCCAGCCAGCCGATTACGGGCCATGCGGGTAGCAGTTGCAGCACAAAGTTGAACGCCACCAGGCCCATCGCGACGAAAACCGGCAGCCCCGGCAGGCGGGCCAGAAATTCAGTCGTGCGCTTGAACATTTCGTTGATCATCGTTCCTCCTTCTCAACCTCGGACGGCGAACTCGCGCAGACTGGGCAGCAGTTCGCGCGGGACGCGCCCCACGATGCGTGTTCCTGTTTCTGTGTGTTCCTCCTGTTCGATCAACCCCCGGCGGTGGAGTAGGGCCACCACGTCGCCCGACTCGTAGGGGATGAGCAGGACGAGGTGTACCATCCGCGCCTCCAGTTCCCGTTCGACGTGGGTCAGCAGCGATTCCAGCCCTGCCCCGGTCAGGGCCGAGATGGCGACGCTGCCGGGGAACTCGGTCGCCAACGGTGGCGGGAGGTCAGGGCCGGGCAGGCGGTCGATTTTGTTCAGCACGTTGACGACCGGTTTTTCAGCCGCGCCGATTTCGGCCAAAGTCTCGTCCACGGCGCGGGCCTGGCGGAGCACTTGCGGGTGGGTAACGTCCATCACGTGGAGCAAGAGGTCGGCCTCCACCACCTCCTCCAACGTGGCGCGGAAAGCGGCCACCAGTTGGGTGGGCAGTTTCTGGATAAAGCCGACTGTGTCGGTGAACAGAATCACGCCACCGGGCAGTTTGACCCGTCTGGTAGTCGGATCGAGGGTGGCAAAGAGCTTGTCCTCGACCAGCACGTCAGCGCCGGACAGGCTGTTGAGGAGGGTGGATTTTCCGGCGTTGGTGTAGCCGACGATGGAGACGACGGGGATGCCTCTCTGCCGGCGGCGGGCACGGTGACGGCTCCGGTGAGCGCGGACTCGTTCCAGTTCCCGTTTGAGTTGGGAGATGCGCCGCCCGATCACCCGCCGGTCGGTCTCTAGTTGCGTCTCGCCCGGCCCGCGCAGGCCGACCCCGCCGGTAGCACCGCCCGCCCGCCCGCCGGATTGCCGCGCCAGGTGGGTCCAGGCCCGCGTCAGGCGGGGCAGCCGGTACTCGTACTGGGCCAGCTCTACCTGCAACGCTCCCTCGCGGGTGTGGGCGTGTTGGGCAAAGATATCGAGTATCAGCGCGGTGCGGTCGAGCAACTTGATTTCTTCGCCCAGCGCCTTTTCCAGCTCCCGCTGGTGGCGCGGGGAGAGTTCGTCGTCAAATATGACCACGTCGGCGGCGGTGCGCGTGACCTCTTCCACCAATTGGTTCACTTTGCCGGGGCCGATGAAGGTGGCAGGGTTGGGGCGCTCTAGCCGCTGTACCATCTGTCCCACCACTCCGATCCCGGCGGTGAGGGCCAGTTGGGCCAGCTCGGCCAGCGATTCTGTGACGGGCCAGTATCCGGCCTGTGATTTGCTCGCCGGGCTTTTGATTTCTACTCCTACCAGGAAAGCTCGTTCCTGGGGGGAGCCTGTCGGTTCGGGTAATCTGGTTATTTTGCACCTCCTGGCGAATGGCGAATGTGCGAATGGCGAATGTGCGAATGGCGAATGTGCGAATGGCGTCAGTCCAGGTCGAATCTCGAGGCGGGGACGACGTCGTCGCGGAAGCGGATGTCGTTTTCGTCCCACACGGCGCGGCGCACGCCGGTGGTGATGTCGTACAGGCCCACCTGCAAGGTGTATCCCCCCGGTTCAAGCCCGTCCGGCGTGGGGAGCCAACGCACGTCGCGCACCACGTCCCCAGCCTGACAGAGCCAGAAGGGGAACATGTTCGCCAGTGGAACCCCGTCCGCCTGGCTCACCAGTCGCCCCTGCTCATCGAACAATTGGGCAAAGATAGCGTCCCCAACGTCGGGGTGCTCGCCGGTTGACCAGACCAGTTCAGCACTCAGGCCGTCACCCTGCGGCGTGATCTGAGCGGAAAGGAGGTCAATGCCGCCCGCAAAGTGGGCCAGGGGGCGCATGTCCGGCACAGCGCCGCCCACGCTGCCCGCCTCGACCAGGCGCATCTCGTCCGTGCCGTACAGCGTCACATAGACCCGGTCAGCCGCCCGGATTGCCTGCCCCAGCGATTCCCAATCCAAAAGTTCACCCCAGGGGCCGTACCAGTAGGGTCGATCCGGCTGGATGTTGGCAAAGGCCGCCGCTCGCGCGTCCACCTCAAGCCCGGTGTTGGCCCAGATAAAATCGGTCAGGCCGCCATAGTCTGGCAGAAAGGCCACTCCTTCTGTGCTGACCGGGAATGTGTTCTCTTTGTAGGCTGCCCAGGCGGGCAGATTGACAAAGAGGTACGAACCATTGGGCGAGGAGCGGCACACGTCCACTGCCTGGCGAGCCGGGCGGGCGACCATTTCAAAGAGTGTCATTCTCTGGCGCAGGAAGATCAGGCTGGGGAGCAGGATCAGAGCCAGCGCCACCGCCCGCAGCGCTGCGCCTGTTCTGCGAGTGGGCAGCAGTTCGGCCAGCGCTCCGCCCCATAGCAGGGCCACGCCGGCGGCGGGGATGTATAGCAGGCGGGGGGCGGTGTTCACGTAGGCAGCCGAGAGCGCGACCAGCGGTGGCAGCGCGGTCAGCGCCGCCCAGCCGCAGGCGAACCCCAGCCGCCGCCAACGGCGTGATCTCACGTAGCCCGCTCCCAGCAAGAGCGCGGAGAGAACTGCTCCCCATCCCACTGCCTGCCCCACGCTCCAGTCCCACAGATTTACCAGCCGGGCGGTGACAAATTGGATCGGGAAGGTGACGCCCTGGACAAAAAATGTCCCCTTTTGCAGCAGTTGTGACCACTGCAAATTCCCCGCCGCGTCAACCGAGACCCCGCTGTGCAAGCCGAACCAGATCGCCAGGTAAATGAGCGGGCCGGGCAGGTACACGAGGGCGGTCTTCACCGTCGCCCGTGCGGTCGCCCTGGAAACCGCCCATCCGTAGAGCACCACCAATCCGGCTACCAGCAACCCGGCCTCGTTGGCAAAAGGGGCCAAAAACCCCGCTACCAGCGAGGCGAGCGCCCAGCCCCGGCTTCCCCGCCGGCTCCGGTCGTAGAGCAGAATTGTCGAGAGAATCAGAAAAGCCCCCATCACGTGGGTGAACGATCCTACCCACAGCACTGCCTGGTAGGAAAAGGGGTAGAGGATAAAGACAAACCCTGCTATCCAGGACAGCCACTCCCGTCTAGCCAGAGGCCCACTCGCGCCCAAGCGACGGGCCAGCGCGAACACCATCCAGCCATTGAGGGTGTGCACGACCAGGCTGACCGCATAGAGTTGCGTGGGGGCGTAGAAACCGATCCAGTGTCTCCACAAGAACCAGAAAAGGAAAATCAGAGGGCGATAACTGGTGAGCGAGTCCGAGGGCAGCAGCACCGAGGTCGCACTGCTGGTCTCGACCCAGCGAAAGTGATACATGTCGTCCGAATAGAATGGCAGGCCCAGCCCCGGCCCGTCGGCAAACGCCGCGCCGAGTGCCAGCGCCAGCATGCCCAACACAACTCCACGATGTTCCCTCAGTTT
>CAYNVC010000304.1:0-1343 GCA_964400615.1 uncultured Anaerolineales bacterium
CCGAGCGAATGGACGAATGAGCGAATGATGAATGACGAATCACGCACCACGCACCACGCAATACGCACCACGCACCACGCAATCCGTTTTACCCTCCCCCTCATCCTCCTGGTGGCGGCGATTTTGCGCTTTACCAACCTGAACTGGGACGAGGGACTGTGGATCCATCCCGACGAATCGCATATGCAGAGCACGCTGGGGGCCATCCACACACCGGAAAACTGGTCGCTTTACTTTGACACCCACCGCTCGCCGCTCAACGTGCGTAACAATGGCGACCGTCGCTACAGCTACGGCACACTGCCGCTCTTTTTGACGCGCATAACCGCCGAGTGGCTCGACCGCGCCTGTGGCCCATCTCCCGCCGGGTCGAGCGTGCCCGTGGCCGGATTGCTCCTTGCCCCCCCGCCTGCGGGCGACTTTCCCATCTGCTCGCCGGGCACCTTCACCGGCGCGGGCAGCAAACTGGTGGGGCGGGCCTTTTCGGGGCTGGCCGACCTGGGCACGCTCCTGCTCGTCTACCTGATCGGGCGGCGCTTGTACGGGGAATCCGTGGGATTGTTGGCGGCGGCGCTGGGCGCACTGACCGCCTTTCAGATCCAGCAGGCCCATTTCTTTACCGTGGATAGTATGGCCTGCTTTTTCACCATCCTGACCGCCTATTTCTCGGTTCGCGCCTCCCAATCTGGGAGTTGGGTCAGCTTTGCCCTGGCGGGCCTGGCGACCGGTCTGGCCGCCGCCTGCAAAGTCAGCGCCGTCACAGCCGCCCTCTTTGTCCCCCTCGCCGCCCTCACGCAATACGCAATACGCACCACGCACCACGCAATACGCAATACGCACCACGCAATACGCAATACGCACCGCGTCCCCCGCCTCATCTTTTACCTCCTCCTCTCCGGCCTCCTCGCCGTCGTCGCCTTCCGCGTCGCCCAGCCCTATGCCTTCGAGGGGCCGGGCTTTCTGGGCCTGCGCCCCAGTCCAGAGTGGTTCGAGCGGTTGGGCCAGATTCGGGCCGAGCAGAGCGGTGAGGTGGATTACCCCTCCGGGCGGCAGTGGACCGCCCGCCCCGCCATCCTCTTTCCCGGCAAGGACGTGCTCTTTTGGGGCATGGGGCTGCCGCTGGGTCTGGTTGCCTGCGCTGGGTGGGCGCTGGCGGGCTGGGAGCTGTGGCGCGGCAAACGCGCCCACCTGCTCCTCTGGGGTTGGGGGACGCTCCTGTTCCTCTACCACGGTACCCGCTGGGTCAAGACCATGCGCACATTCCTGCCCCTCTACCCCGTGCTCGCCATCCTGGCCGCCTACCTGCTCATCCGCGCCACGCGCCACGCAATACGCAATACGCA
>CAYNVC010000304.1:1443-3768 GCA_964400615.1 uncultured Anaerolineales bacterium
TACGCAATACGCACTACTCACCGTCTGCCTGTCCGGGACGCTCCTCTGGGCGCTGGCGGTGTTCTCCATCTACCTCCGTCCCCACACCCGCCTGATCTCTTCCCGCTGGATCATCGCCAACCTCCCGCCCGGCTCCACCCTGGCTACCGAGCACTGGGATTGGGGGCCGCCGCTGCGGGTTGATGGCCTCGATCCAATGGGGACGCTCTACGACGGGTTCGAGATGCAGCTCTACGACGAGGACAATTGGGACAAGCGTACCCGCCTCTTTGACTGGCTCGACCGGGCCGATTACATCGTCATTGGCAGCAACCGGCTCTATGCCTCCATCTCCCGCCTCCCGGCCCGCTATCCCCTGACGACCGCCTACTATCGTGCCCTCTTTGCCGGTAAACTGGGCTTTGAACTGCTGGCCGATTTCTCCTCCTACCCGGCGCTGGGGCCGCTCCGCTTCCCCGACCAGGAGGAGCCTTACCCCCTGATGCAAGCGTCCTACACCGCGCAGCCCGGCCTGCTCGACGTGCATTTCCCTCCCGCCGACGAGGCTTTTAGCGTCTACGACCATCCCCGCGTGCTCATCTTTCGCAAGACGGATGGCTACTCCCACCAACTGGTGGAGGACGTGCTGGGCGGAATTGACGTGGCGCGGGCGCTGCACGGCCTCACCCCCATCGAAGCCGCCGCCGCCCCCGACGGGTTAGAGTTCGATCCCCAGACCTGGGCTGAGCAGCAGTCCGGCGGCACCTGGGCCGAGATGTTCGACCGGGACAGCCTGTTCAACCGTCACCCTGCGCTGGCGGTCATCGCCTGGTGGCTCGTCGTCACGATCTTGGGTTGGCTGGCCTTCCCGCTGCTGTTTGTCGCCTTGCCCTGCCTGCGAGATCGTGGTTACGGCCTGGCGCGGGTGCTGGGATTGCTGCTCCTGGCCTACCTCACCTGGCTGGCCGCCTCGCTGCACATCTTACCGAACACGCGCGGCACGATTGTACGGATGGCGCTCTTTCTGGCGCTGGTCGGCGGCGGGGTGGGGTGGTTCAACCGGCGGGAACTGGCCCGCTTCCTGCGCGTCCGCGGCCGGCTGATTTTGCTGACCGAGGGGCTGTTGCTGGCGCTCTACCTGGCCTGGATCGGCGTCCGTCTCCTCCACCCCGACCTGTGGCATCCGGTCGTCGGCGGCGAAAAGCCGATGGATTTTGCCTACCTCAACGCGGTGATGAAATCAACCTGGTTTCCGCCCTACAATCCCTGGTTCTCCGGCTCCTATATCAATTACTATTATTTCGGTTTCGTCATCGTCGGCACACTGATCAAGCTGATCGGCACAGTGCCCGCGCTGGCCTACAACCTGGCGCTGCCGCTTCTGTTCGCCCTGACCGGTGGAGGGGCTTTTTCCGTCGCCTACAACCTCTCCGGTGGCAAGCGGCGCACCCGCCTGCTGGCCGGGCTGATGGCGCTCGCGTTCGTCGTTCTACTGGGCAACCTGGGCGTGGTGCACCTCATCCGCACCAAACTGATCGAGTTGGGCGGCCCCCTGTTTCCCAGCACCATCCCCGCCCTGCCGGAGACGGTCGCCCTGATCCGGGGCCTGTGGAACGCGCTCGTCCACGGCGCTCGACTGGCCGTCCGGCCCGAGTCCTGGTACTGGCATCCCACGCGCATCATCCCGCCCGCGCCCGGCGAGGTCGGCCCCATCACCGAGTTCCCCGCCTTTACCTTTCTCTACGGCGACCTGCACGCTCACATGATCGCCTTTCCCATCACCCTCCTGGCGCTGACCCTGGCGGTATACTGGGCGCGTGTCGCCCGCCCGCACTGGCTCAGCCTGGCGCTGGGGGGGCTGGTCATCGGCGCTCTCTATCCCACCAACACCTGGGATTATCCCACCTACCTGCTCCTGGCCCTGGGGGCGCTGGCCCTGGGCGCACTACGCACCACGCACCACGCACCACGCAATACGCAATACGCAATACGCAATACGCACCACGCCCTACTCCTCATTGCCCTCTCTCTGCTCCTCTACCTGCCCTATATCCAGCATTACGCCGCCGGATACTCTTCGTTCCGGATGTGGCTCGGCTCCCGCACGCCGGTTGACATCTACCTCTGGATTCACGGTATCCTGCTCTTTCCGCTGCTCACGTACATGCTGATTGCGGCCCGCCGCCTGGAACCGGTCAAATTCTCCCGTCTCCTCCTGCCGCTCGTGGGGCTTGGTCTCCTGACCCTGTTTCTCGCTGTCCTGGGGTGCGCCGTCGCGCTGATAACCCTGCCGCTGGGGGCGTTGGCTGCACTTCTCCTCGTGGCCGCCCTGCGCCCCGCGCCATC
>CAYNVC010000305.1:0-3763 GCA_964400615.1 uncultured Anaerolineales bacterium
GATGGGCAACAGTTCGGCAGAACGACGCGCTGCGGGGTCGGCCACGATTTGCTCGATCAGGGCCAGGTAGCTTGCTCCGCTGCGCTCCCAGGTGTAACGGGTCAGCACCCGCTTCCGGCCCCGGCGGGCGAATTGTTCCCAGGCACTGGAATCACACAGGAGCCGTTCCAGGCCGCGTGCGATGTCGGCCGGGTCGGCGGGGTTGACCAGCACGCCGTATTCTTCGTCCCCCTGGCGCAGGCTCTCGCTGGGGCCGCCGTTGCGCGTCACGACCAGCGGCAGCCCGGCTACCGCTGCCTCCAACGGCGCCAGGCCGAAAGGCTCGTAGTGAGCAGTCAGCGCAAAGACCGAACCGCGCCGGGCCAGGAAGCGGTAGGCCGCCGCCAACGCCGGTTGTCCGCGCAGGCTCAGGGCGCTGATTTTGCCCCACAGGTTGTGCCTCTCCACCACCGCCCGTATCTGGGCCAACACCTCCCGCTCGACCGGACTGGCTGCGGCCGCGTCGCCCAGGGGATCGTCCAGTGCGCCGGTGATGAGCAGCAGGTTGGCCCGCTCCTGGAGCAGGCTGCTTTGAGCAAATGCCTGCACCAACCCCAGGTGGTTTTTCTTGGGGTCGAGCCGGCTGGAGGAAACGATTGCCGGTAGCTCCCGCCGTCCCAGGGCGATGTCTCTCGCTAATCGCTCCCGGAGACGGCGCTGAGTGGCTTGCTCGCCTGCGGAACGGGCGGCGGAATCAAAAATGGACAGGTTGACCCCCGGCGGGACGACGGCGAAGCGGCTCTCGTCCTGGACGTCCACCGCGCCGCGATAGGCCGGGTGGCCGTACTGCTCGAACCGTTCCTGGCGCGTGCTGGTGACGTTGAGCGCCGAGTGGTTCATGCTCAACCGTTCGGCCGCCAGCCGTTGCGTAAAGTGGAAACGCGCCTCCATCTGCGCCCTGTTCCCGTCGTTCACGCCGAGTTTGTCCATCTTTTGCGCCCCCAGCGAGTGGGCGGTGAAGGTGAAGGGGATGCCGGTCGCCTGCTGGATGAGGGCCGCCGCTAGGCCGCCGTCGCCATAGTGGGCGGTGCAGGCGTGCGGCAACGCGCCCTCGCTCCGGTATAGATCGAGAATGCCGGGAACCCAGGCGGGGCCGAGATAGGGCCACAATTCCTCTTTGGGCAAGAAACGATCTGGGCCGCAGGGGACGCGCAGGATGCGGACGTTGGGGGCGGCGGGGTAACGGTCGCGCGAGGCCGCGAACTCGGGCCAGGCGGGATCCACGATGCGCCGCGTGATAATGTCCACCCGGCAGCCCATCTTGCCCATAGCCAGCGCCAGTTCTTTCACATAGACCAGTTGCCCGCCGAAATCGGGATGCCCGCTCCAGTGGCTGTCGTGGGGGTCGAAATTCCCCTGGGGGTTCAAAAATGCGACGTGCATGGCTCAGGCCAGGGTTTCGCGGACGTGGGCGGCGGCCCGTTCCGGCAACTCCTGGCACGCAAAGAGGCCCAGATGTTCCGCCCCGCCGCTTTCCTGCGTGTACGGCAGGAACTCGAAATAAAGCCCGGCTCCGGGGCCGTTGTTTGTGAGCACGTTGTAGGCAAGCTCGCGCCCAAGCTGCGGCACGATGGCGTGGATGGCGCGGAGGGCGTCGTGCCAGCCCTCGGCGACGGCTGCGATTTCGGCCCGGTTCAACTGGTGGAGGTATCGCTTGCCGGTGTCCTTGACGAGCAGCAGCATATCGTAGGGGCGGCGCATAAAGTAGGGAACCAGCAGAACCGCCGGCCCGTAATCCCTGACCAGTAGTTGGGGTGGATTTTCCCGTTGCAGGTAAGCGGAAAAGGTCTCCCCGTGCTCCTGCTCAAAGCGGCGGTTGTCCTGCAAGTGGCGCGGCAGCACGTTGCCGAAGGCGATCTGTTGGTGGCCGTGAGCGAGGGAGCCGCCCACCAGCCGCCCATAGTTTTTGATGATGATGACGAACCCATCTCCGCCGGTGAGCAGTTTCCTTTCCAGCGCCGCGAGCCGCTCCATCACCACGATGCAGTCCGCGAGCGGCATGTTGTGCCAGTCCCTGTCGTGCAGCGACGACGTCCACTGAACCAGGTGCAGCCCACTCGCCGGGTGGCCCGGCCCCTCCCCCCCGCCGGCCCGGCCAGGCTCGAACGGGTACAGGATGGGAAAGAGGTTCTCGTTGATAAAGGTAAAGCCCTCGCTCAGGCTGGCGACGTCCACGATGGCGGTGGTGTTCCCCTGGCAGATGACGCACTCTTGCTCCACTCGTGGCTCGTTCGATTGCTCCGGCCGGTTGTCGTGGGGCCGGCGGGCGCGGGCCGAGGTAAAGATGATCTGCTCCCCGTTGCGGGGGTCAACCTGGTAGATGCCATCGGGGAGAGAGACGGTGATCTCTGTCCGTACCAGCCGGACGAGGTCGGAGAAGGAGAGTGTCTCTACGTCCCCGGTATGCAACAATACGGTCAGTTTCTCGCGGTCGAGTTGTTGGTTCATGTAGGTTTCACGTAGCGGCAGTTTCAACGCCCTGCGCGGGCAGGCGGCAGGGAGGCTATCGCGGCGATAAAATTGCCCACCCGATCTCGCCAGGTAAAGTAAGGAATCGTCGCATGGTAAGCGTTCCGCCCCATCGCCCGGCGTCGTTCGTCGTCGGTCAACAACACCTCCAGGGCGCGGGCGAACCCGGCCACGTCGTCCGCCGGGACGATTATACTCCCGTTCGCCGGGGCCAGATAGTCGGTCGCAAACGGAATCAGGTGACTCGCCACCACGGGAACGGCGGTAGCGGCGGCCTCCTGCGCCGACATGCCAAATCCCTCCATCACCGACGGGGTACAGTAGACGTCCGTGATCGCATAGATGGTCGGCAGCGCGTCCCAGACAGAGCCTACCACCGCGATGTGCGCCTGTATCCGCGCGGGCAGTGTGTGGATCAACGCCTCTAGCTCTCCGGCCAGCTGCTGCCGGCCCTCGTCTATCGAGATGACCAGCAGGCTATCCGGCACGCGCCGTTGGACGGCTGCAAAAGCCTCGATCAGCACATTTTTCCGCTTGGTGGCGTCGGTGCGGCTGATCTCGGTGACGATCTTGCAACGGCGCACCTCCGCCGACTTTAATTTGGAGTGCCGGCTCAGAAATTCCCAGACCTCGTCCGTCCCCGGCACGTCACGGGGATGGAACCGGGCCACGTCCACACAGGGGGGCAGGAACAGCGGGGGGAGCGCGTATCCGTAATCCTCTCGCAGTGATCGCTCGATCAAGGCCGAGGTGGCGACGACGCCATCCATCTCTGGGAGCAGGTTGCGCTCGGTCGTGATGCGCTCGCCGATCCGCAGGCCGGGCCATCGCTCCGGGGGGACGTTCCGCTTTTTGATAGCGCCGAGCGAGTGGGGAACCCAGACGTGCCGCGCCCGCTCCGGGCGGCATTTGTTGTACAGAGCGCCCACCGCGCCCCCGTCCCAGTAGTGGGATATGATCAGGTCGAGTGCCGTCCCCTCGGCCTCCAAAAATCGGCCCAGCGCCGCCGCCAGGGCGGGTATCTGCCCGTGCATATCCTCTTTGCGGACGAATTCGGGCCGCCCGTCCTCCAGGTAGAGGATGCGCTGGCGACCGTCTTTGTAGTGCAGCCCCGTGCGCTGCTCGCCGGTGATGGGGTGCGGGAATCCACCGCGATTGACGATGGTGATCCTGAAACCCATCTCTGCCAGCGCCGCGCTGAACTGGTTCACAAAGACGTTCTGCCCGCCCGTATCCGGCAGGCCGGGGATGACCT
>CAYNVC010000306.1:0-2105 GCA_964400615.1 uncultured Anaerolineales bacterium
TCTCCCAATCGCCAGGTGATGACGTCCCCGTTGTTTTCCCCGCCGGTCGAGGAGAGGAGGCTGATTGCCGGCAGCGCAGCCTGATCGTAATCATCCCGCACTATTACGTTGGTGGCAGTGATCTGCCCCGTGTTGCTGACGGTGACGGTAAAGCGAACGGTCTGCCCGCCGGCGATGGTATTTCCGCCACCAACCATCTTGGTGACGACGAGTTGCGGGCCACTCTGCTGCCCAAGCGGCGCGGCCCAGGCCGACCGCAACCACAGACCGGCAAACAGGAGCGCGACCAGCAGCGCCACGCCAGATAATGATTTGAAAGCTGTGTGTCTGTTCACGATAAATCTCCTTTGGCGCAAGTTGGCAACTGACGCAAGTTGGCAACTTGCGCTACGTCCGCCTCGTGGTGCAAGTTGGCAACTTGCGCTACTTGTGCAGGGGCAGGGTGACGGTGAATGTGCTCCCCTCCCCCACCCTGCTCTCGACGGCAATGTTACCACCGTGAGCCACGACGATCTCTTTGACCAGGGCCAACCCCAGGCCAGTTCCACCATAGCGGCGGCTCATCCCGCCATCCACCTGGTAAAAACGGTCAAAAATGCGCTCAAACTTGTCGGCAGGGATACCGATCCCGCTATCCTGCACCTCCAGCACCAGGGCCTCGCCCTCCTGACGCAGGCGCACAGCAATGCATCCACCAGGCGGGGTGAACTTGACCGCGTTGCCCAACAGATTGTCCAACACCCGTCGCAGGTGCACCGCGTCGCCAAACACCGGCTGAACGCCCGGCGCTATCCGGGTCGTCAGGGAAATATCCTGCTCTTGCGCCACGACCCGGAAATCGTCCGCCATGTCGTGCACCAGAGCGGCCATGTCAACCGGTTCCCAATCCAGCTCTCGCGCTCCCACCTCCATGATGGCAGTGAGGTCGTTCACCAGTTTAGAGAGCATCCGCACACGGCGGGCGACGATTTTCACCGGCTCCCGTTGTTCCGGACTCAGCTCGCCCAGGTCGCCATCGGCCAGCAGCTCGGCGTAACCCCGGGCGATGGATAGGGGAGTGCGCAGCTCGTGGGAGACGTTCTGGACAAACTCGTCTTTGAGGCGGTCGAGTTCCCGTTGCTGCTCCAGGGCGCGGGCGAGCGCAGCAGCGCGTTCCTGTTCCGTGGCGTACAATTTGGCGTTCTCAATCGCTATGGCCGCCTGCCGCGCCAGACCAACCAAAAAGTTTAGATCATCCTGCCGGAATGGCCCCCGCTCACCCGAACGGGCCAGTGACATCACCCCCACCACCCGGCCTTTGAAGAGCAGGGGAGCGCATATCAGCGCCCCAGGTTCCACCGGGGTACCGGGAATCTGTACCGAGCGCGGATCATTTTCCGTGTGAGCGACCATCTCCGCCTCGCCACTCTGGGCGACGATCCCCACGATGCCCTCACCCAACCGCAGCGGGGTAGCCTTGATCTCGTCCGCATAAGCGCCCAGAGCGACGATGGCCCGCAGGGTTTCCCCGTCCGGCTGCAACAGATACACGTCGCTATCCTCGGCCTCCAGCAGATCACGGGCGTGGGTGGCGATACGCTCCAACACAGAGGGCAAGTCGAGAGTGGCCGAAATATCACGGCTGATCTCGAGCAAGGCGGCGAGTTTCCCCGCCTGCCGGTTCGCCTCCTGGAACAGACGAGCGTTCTCGATGGCGGCGGCAGTGTAAGCGGCAAAGGTACGCAGGGGAGCGAGGTGAGCCGGCGTGAAAAAGCCGGGGATGGAGCTATCCGCGTTGAGGAAGCCGATCACCTGATCACGCACGACGATAGGTGCGCCGGCGTAGGAGCGCAGCCATCTCTGCACCGGGACATCCAGCCAACCAGGATAAGCAGCGACATCAGAAATGACCAGCGGTTCCTGACTTTGGCGCATTTGCTCCAAATTTGGCACGTCCGGAATGTGAAAAGTGAGCGTAGAGACAAACTCTTCCGCGCCAAAACGCTCGTACCCGCGCCAGCGGACGACGCGCGCCTGCTCCCCCGTGACGAGCATGATGTTGACGGCATCGTTGGGGACGATGTGATTGACCTGCACCAGGATGTGATCCAACACCTGGTCAAAGT
>CAYNVC010000306.1:2115-3756 GCA_964400615.1 uncultured Anaerolineales bacterium
CCGCGGCCACCTCAGCCAGCGCCCGCTCCCGACGATTGGTCTGATCTCGCTCCACGGCGTTGGCGATAGCGCCGGCGGCGGTGCTCAAGAGGTCTATCTCCACCCGTTGCCACTCCCGCAACCGGTCACACGAATCAAAACCAACAAAGCCGTACCAATCGCCAGAGACAAAAAGAGGGATTGCCAGAATAGAGCGGATGTTCTGGGCCTCTAACGTGGAGCGCTCGCTCTCCGGAAAGTCAACGACGTTTCCGGCGATGACGCCACCCCCGGCCAGGGTCTCGACCCAGCGCGAAAATCCAGTCGCAACGTAGGGAATGACCTGCAAGTCGGTGGAGGACATCTGCGACTCGATCCCCGGAGCGCACCACTCGTAACGCTGAGTACAACCAAGCTCCCCTTCGGCACCGAGATGGTTTTCAAAGAGATAAGCCCGGCTGGCCCCAACCGTCTCACCCAGAGACCGCAAAACTAGGGGGAGCGCACCGGCGAGGTCACTTGCCCGCAAGAGCTGTTGGGCCACACCGGAGAGACATTCGAGGAATCGCTCGCGGGTGTGCAGTTCTTCTTCAGCCCGCTTGCGCTCGGCAATATCGCGCATGACGGTGGTCACTCCAACCACCTTTTCCCGCGACATGATCGGTATTTTGCGCGTCTCGGTGACGATCTCGTCGTCTCCGATCAGAGTGGTCTCCTCGGTAACGAGGGTCTCGCCGGTTTCGATCACCTGCCGATATTCGTCCCGCACCCGTTCCGACATAAAGGGGAAAATTTCAAATATCTCTCGCCCAATGACGTCCGTCTCTATACCCCAGCTTTGGACCCACTCTTTCCACATGCGGTTGACCAGGATATATCGCAGGTCGGTGTCAACGACGTGTATCGCGTCGCCCATCGAGTCCAGGGTGGTCCGGTACTGCAACTCGGATTGCCGCAACCGCTCCTCCGTCTGGCGACGCGCCCGGCGCATCTCTGCCTCGCGCAGTTCCCGCTGAACGGCCGGGATCAGGCGGGCCAGATTGTCCTTCATCACGTAATCGTGCGCTCCGGTTCGCATGGCCTCCACAGCCAGGTCTTCACCGATAGTGCCAGAAACGATGATGAACGGTATATCCAGTCCGGACTCGCGCAACATTTGCAAAGCACGTATGCCACTAAAGCGCGGCATGGCATAGTCGGCGATGATTATATCCCACGTCCGCTCGGCCAGCGCAGCAGCAAACGCCTCTGGGGTAGACACTCGTTCAAACGTGGGGTCGTAACCATCGCGCAGCTCGCGCAAGAGCAAGAGCGTATCGTCCTCCGAGTCCTCGACGATCAACACACGTAAAGAGGCGGTCATCTCGCTCCATTCCCTTGTGGTGGCGGCTGGTTCAAGACCAACCAATATAATTTCAGTTGCTTTACTGCTTCGGCAAACTGGTCGAAATCCACCGGTTTGCGAATGTAACTGTTAGCGCCCAGGCTGTAGCTTTCGACCAGGTCCCGTTCCTCGTCCGAGGAGGTGAGGACAACCACGGGCAGGAGCCTGGTAGACTCGTTGGCCCGCATGCGGCGCAGCACCTCCAGGCCGTCTATCTTGGGCAGGCGCAAGTCCAATAAAATGACCTGGGGCATCACTTCCATGTCCCGGTCAGCGTA
>CAYNVC010000307.1:0-3752 GCA_964400615.1 uncultured Anaerolineales bacterium
GACAGACCCGCTCCGGGCAGTGCGCGAGCAACAGGCGGGCTTCCAAAACGTCTCGGTCGAGGAAAAGCAAGATTGCCGCACGTGCCCCTGGCGCTACTGGTGCGCCGGAGGCTGTCCGTTGCTGGCCCACCGCGCCACCGGGCGCAGCGACACGGCATCACCTTACTGCCCGGTCTACCGGGCGCTCTATCCGACCCTGTTGCGCTTGGAGGGACTGCGGCTACTCAAATGGCCGCCCCCTGCCCAACTCTCGCTCGTAGCCTGAACAAAAAAACGGGCCGCCCGTGCGTGGGGCGGCCCGTCTCATATTATCTCCCTGTTCTGCCTGCCCCGCTTGACAAAACCACCTAGTGCGGATAAAATAACCGACACATAATACAAAGTGTATGGATTACTATCCGCATCAGGTGGCATGATGGAGACACACTCCGCGATTCGTTCTGCTATCACTCGATTCCGGCAACATGGCGGCCTCCTGCGCACCGCCGAGGCGCTGCGTTGGGGCATTCACCCGCGCACACTCTACGCCATGCGCGATTCTGGCGTATTGGAACAGCTCAGCCGGGGACTCTACCGCCTGGCCGACCTGCCGCCTCTTTCCAACCCCGATCTGGTGACAGTCGCCCTCAAGGTTCCGCAAGCCGTCGTTTGTCTCGTCTCCGCTCTGTCCTTCCACGCTCTGACCACCCAGATACCTCACGTCGTGGATGTGGCACTGAAGCGCGGCAGCGAGCGTCCGCGCCTGGAATATCCGCCCCTGCGTATCTCTTGGTTCTCCGGGCTGGCGTGGAGTGACGGAGTAGAAACCTATCCCGTAGACGGCGTCCCCGTTCGCATCTATAACCCGGCCAAGAGCGTGGCCGATGTCTTCAAATACCGGCGCAAAATTGGGCTGGACGTGGCTCTGGAATCCCTCAAACTGTATCGCCGCCATAGTAGCTTTGACGTAGACGATCTGCTTCATTATGCCCGCACTTGTCGGGTCGCACAGGTAATGAAGCCTTACCTGGAGGCGCTGCTGTGAGCCGCAACGTCGTCGCTTCTGTCCACCAGCGGTTGCTGAACCATGCCAGGGCAGAGGCCCGTCCCTTTAACGAGGTACTGCAATATTTTGCGCTGGAGCGATTCCTCTATCGCCTGGGGCGCAGCCACCAACGCACGCGGTTTGTGCTCAAGGGGGCGTTGATGTTCACTGTCTGGCAAGCGCCGTTCACCCGCCCCACCCGTGACATTGACCTTTTAGGCCGCCTGGACAACTCGATTGAGCAGATCGTATCTGCGGTGCGGGCGATTTGTCAGGAGCCGGTAGACCAGGACGACGGGCTGTCGTTTGATACTGAGAGTGTCACCGGGGAGCGCATCATCGAGACGGGGAGTTATGCCGGAGTACGGGTACACTTTGACGCCTATCTGGGCACTGCACGCATCCGTATGCAAATTGACGTTGGCTTCGGCGACCCGCTGGTGCCCGGGGCGGCCCCGATTCGATTGCCTGCTATCCTCCATTTCCCTCAGCCCGAATTGCAGGGCTATAGCCGCGAGAGCACCGTTGCCGAAAAACTACAGATCATGTTCTACCTGGGGGAGATCAACAGCCGGATGAAGGACTTTTATGACGTCTGGTTGCTGGCTACCCACTTTGACTTTGATGGAACTGTTTTGGCGCAGGCCATCAGTGAGACCTTCCGTTGGAGACAGACCGATTTTCTCGTCGCACCGGTTGCGTTCAGCGAACGCTTTGCCCAGAACGGCGCAAAGCAAGCTCAGTGGGCAGCGTTTCTCCGTCGCTTGCGCCTGGATGGTGCGTCTTTCTCCCTGCACGAGACCGTTCAAGTCATTGCCGCGTTTGCGCGACCCGTGATGCAGGCGCTTGCGACAGGGCAACAATTCGACCGCCAGTGGTCGCCCGGCGGTCCCTGGGCGTAGACCTCGCCGTCCCAACAAAAAAGCGGGCCGCCCCACACGCGGGCGGCCCGTTTCGCTTTCAATGCCACGCTACCATCCGGCCGGACGCGACCGGCTTACCGCTCTCCCTCCAGGGGGCCATAGACCCTGGCGGCCAGTTCCGGGCCGAGTAATAGGTCCGCCAGACGGCGGCGACGTTGGGGCGGTGTGTCGTCGGGGTATCGCTGGCGCAGTCCGGCCAGCGCCAGTGTCCGCACCGTCCGGTTCATCTCTGCCACCAGCGTCACTTTGCGCCAGGACGGCATCTGCCGCAGGCGTTCGATCTGCAAATGCTCAATCTCGGGCTGCGTGTCTGGTGATAGCGGCATTATCTTCCTCTGCTTCCTCGATGGCTTGTTCCAACAGGGCCAGGATGTTCAACTCGGCGGCCATACGGTGCATATAATCGCGGTCGAGCCTGTCGCCCTGCACCTTGAGCACGCCCACCACATCCCGCCACTGGCGCTCGGAGACCGCGCCGCCCATGCGATACCACTCTAACTTGGCGAGTATGATGTCCTCGGCGGTAGTGATGTAAGCGTATCGTTCAGGCTCCGCGCTCAACAGGTGCAACTGACGGCGGGCCAACTGGGAGCGGTCAAAGGCGCGTGGGCGACTGACAAAGATGTCTACTTTGAACATTGTTTCCAGGTGAATGATGTTGAAGGAACTGTGGCGGCGGACGGCGTCGCGCATCATCTCCGCATCGGCGTAAAAAGTGTCCCCCAGTGCCTGTGCCAACGACTCGACATGTTCCGGGCGCAACTCGGCCACTATGTCGGCATCCATTGTGGCACGCATCACGCCATGCACCGCGCTGGCAAACGAGCCTCCGATAGCGTATGTCACCCCCAGGGCGTTCAGTTCGTCAGCGACCATCAGTGTTACCGCGATCTGTTCCGCCAGCATCAATCATCCCCCCGCCAGGCGCAGCAGCGCCTCCGGCACCCACAAGCGGCCTATCTCCATAAACGAAAGCACGGTCGCAGCGGCGAACACCAGTCCGCCCGCTGCAATCAGTATCTTGTCGCGGCGCTGGTAGGTGAGACGACGCACCCAGGTGCGCGGGCCAACCCCAAAGGCCCGCAAGTCCATCGCGTCAATGATGTCTTCGGCGCCGACGATGGCGTTGATCGTCACCGGCACCAGCAGCGGCGCCAGTTTACGAATCTGGGCCAGCAGGCCGCCCGAAAGTTTCTCCACCTCGTACCCCCGCGCCCGCTGCGAGTCCAGCGTGATGCTGAAATCGCGCCCCAGCGTGGGCACGAAGCGGAAGGCCAGATCCATCGCGTAGGCGAACTTGTCCGGCAGCCCCAGCCCATGGAACGTGACCCCGTAGAGGCTGGGGTTCACCGTGTAGGGGATCGTGATCGCCATGATCGTGATGGCGTACATGCGCACCAGTTGGCTGAGGGCAAAGATGGTCTTTTCGGCGGTGACGTTGATGGCGATTTGCCAGCCGACGAGCGGCACGGTCAGCGGCCCCAGGCGGCGGATGAGGTGCTCTTCGTGATAGGCGTAACCCACGCCGCCCCGCCCGGTGAAAAACGTCATAGCGGTCATAAAGAGGATGATGAAGCTGATCAGGATCCAGGCCCGGCGTGTCTCGCGCCAGGTCAGTTTAGCCAGCGCGAACTGCAACACGGCTATGCCCAGGAAGCAGAGCAGGATACGCAAATCCCAGAACTGGATGATGGAAAAGAGCATCGCCAGCATAAAGATGATCCGCGCCCGTGGATCCAGACGCTGGATGATTGTGTTTCGTTCGCGGTAACTCCAGGCAATCAGCATTTCATCATCCTCTTTTG
>CAYNVC010000308.1:0-3737 GCA_964400615.1 uncultured Anaerolineales bacterium
AGACCGGGCGTCTGCTCACCTGGTACACGCCGACTTTGGCGGCCGGCGCATCGGGCCGTATCATCTTTACCGTGACGGTGAACAGCGACGCCATAGACAGCATCACCAACAGCGTGACCATCACCAGCAGCACGTCCGACCCGCACCCGGAGAACAACAGCGCCGAAAAATCGGTGATCGTCAATATCCTCATGGACATCACCAAGACGGCGCTGGATTTGAACGGCGCTCCGCTCTATCCAAGAGACGAGATCGAGTACCGGGTAGTCGTGATCAACACCACGATCCGCGAACAGCATAACGTCGTCGTCGTTGATTCGGCCCCGGCAAACACCACGCTGGTGTCCGGTAGCGCGACCTGTACACCGGGTGTGACCTGCTGGACGATGGGCGGTGTTGCAGCCCCAGCGCCTTCGAGTCTCCTCGGGCCACGCGATTTCGGCGGCATGGCGGTGGCTACGGCGAGCAGCCTGTCCCCCGGACAGGTGCTCACCCTCACCTTTCGCGTGCGGGTGAACGACGGCATATCTTTGATCGGTGGGAACATTGCCGTGATGGAAAGCGATGAGCAGGACACGCTAGAGAGCGCCCTGGTCTATCCACCCGGCGGCAGCGCGGTAGAACCGGGCCTGGCTATCGCCAAGACGGCGCTGAGCTTGAACGGCGCATTGCGGCAAGGGGGTACTATCGAGTACCGGATCGTCGTCACGAACACCAACGCGACCTGGGGGCAGACCAACGTCACCATCAGCGACACGGTTCCGGCAGGCACGACTTTTGTGGCGGGGAGCGTGACATGCTCGGCGGGGGCAGGCTGTGGCGAGAGTGGGGGTACGCTCGCGGCTACCGCCGATAGTCTGGCCCCAGGTGGGGTGTTGACTCTTACCTTCCGGGTGACGGTGGACGGGGATGCCTCGTTGGTCGGCGCGAACGTCGCTGCGGTCGAGAGCGACAATCAAAACGAGCAGGCGACCGATCCCGTGTATCCTCCCACCGGCCTGGACGTCCGCGTTTACCTGCCCCTGATAGCGCGGAATCACCGCGTCAGAATGAGACAGGTTGGGCCGGACGCAGACGAACGCTGATGGCGCAGAACGGGCGCAACGTGTCCGGCGTTGGCTCTTGCAGCCCTGGGGCAATTCCAAAACCTGGTCGGACGCAGACGAACGCTGATAGCGCAGGCTCTTACGGCGGCGGATCCATCGTCGGGCGGGTGAACAGCGCCAAATCGGCCCCATCGCCGACCGCCCAAAACGTGAGGTCGTTCCAGGAGGCCGAGGGACTGTGTATCACGGTCCACGTAGCGCCGCTCTCCCCCGCTTGCACGGCGTGGCTCGATGAAGCTGCGCTGTTATCCCCAGAGGCCGTCGCAGAGATACCGTCTCGCAGTGGCGTGTGTAACGTCAGCGTGCCGTTGTTGTCCATATCCCAGTTATGTTGCTCGAAAGAAGAGCCGCCTGACGGCACATAAGGGTACAGCCACTGGGTATCGCTGGGAGTGAGCGGGAACGTCCACGAGTAAGCAAAGGCGCGGCTCCCCGGCGGCGGCGTGTTGGACGTGAGATTGACGCTCAGCCCCACGTTATAAGCATTGTCGTCGTTGCCGCTGGCCCCCTCTACCACTAATTTGAACACCCGGCTGCTCCCGACGAGTTGTCCATCCCCGGCCGCGTAAGGCCCAAAAACCAGGTTCCAATTGTCGTGGTAGGCCGCGTCTGCCCCGATCACCGTCTGCGTCAGCAACGTGCCGGCGCTGATTTCCGCCGCTCCCGGATGGGCTGTCCGCGCACCGGCGGTGTATCCGCCATCGCCGTGCAGCGTGTAGGTGATCGTCGTGTTGTAAAGCCCGTTTGGTTTGTCCGGACTTTCCGCGATCCCGCCCCCGCCCGTGTCGGCGTCGTAGACGCGCAGGTAAATCTGACCGGCATAAGAGGCGGGCACCTCGAAAAAGATTATCTGCACGTGATCGTCGTCCCCGGCCCCTCCCGACGCGCCCGGCCCCAAGATGGAGAGATAGCCCGTCTCCAACGTCGTATCCGGGCTGGGCGGGTTGAGCATGACGTAAGCGGGGGAGAGCATACCGGACTGGGAATCGGGGTTGGTGACGGTGAGGCCATAGACGCCGGGCGTAAACCCGGCCGGCACTGTGCCGGTGAGCGTGTCGGCGCTGGCGGCAGTGATGGTGATATAGACGCTGCTTCCCAGCCGGGCGGTCGGCGTCCCGAAAAAGTTGGCCCCGTGAATGACCACCGGTACGGTGGTCGCGTTCCCCCCCTGATTGGGCGTGATGCTAAAGACAGAGGGCGGCGGTATGGGCGTGGGGGTGTTGGTGGGCGTAGGGGTGTTGGTGGGGGTGGACGTCGGCGGTACGGGTGTATCGGTGGACGGAGGGGGAGGGGGGGCAGGTGTGTTGGTTGGTATAAAAGTGGGAGATGGGGTGGAGGTAGGCGTGGGGGTGCCGGTCGGCGTGGGGGAAGGGGTGGACGTGGGTGTGGGGGTAGGCGTGCCGGTCGGTGTTGGGGTGGGGGTGTCGGTGGGCGTGGGGGAAGGGGTGGGCGCGGTCGGGCTGGGAGATGGGGTTGGGCTTGCCGCTGCCACTCCCTGGGGCGTTGGGGTGTTGGTTGGAGGCGGGCCGACGACTATGGTGGGAACCATAGCCAGCGTGCCTTCGGGGGTCAGGAAAGTATTGGGATTCCAGCGCGGCGTCATCACATCGGGACGCAGCGGTGCAATCGGCTCTCCAATTCCACTCTCTTGTATCTCGGGAGTTATTTCAGAGAGCATGCTGGCCTCGGCCTGCCATTCAGGGACCATCCTGACTGCCATCTGCGCCGCGCCGAACATGCAGCCCAGCCCCATCAGCAGCAAAAGGAGCAGTAGCAACAGGATCCAATCTCTCTGTTTACGGTCTCTATCCTCTGAATTGGGGGGGAGGGGTTTTCTCTCCATAACCAGACCTCAAGCCGCGCCGCTGTTCCCGTGCGGTAACGCCGGAAGCGTTATTCTAAACTTGCTGCCGACGCCCACCTGGCTGGTGAGTGTGATCTCTCCGCCGTGCGCTTTGACGATGGCCTGAGATACGTACAGGCCCAACCCAAGCCCGCGCACGTCGTCGTCCTCTTGCTTGTATCTGGCCCGGGTGACGTTGTAAAAGCGGCTGAAAACCTTTTCTTGATCTTGGGGTGGGATACCTGCTCCCGTATCCACGACGTCGAGGATCACCCGATCACCGTCACCGCTCAGCTCTAGTTTCACGCTGCCTTCGGGCGGCGTGTACTGCCAGGCGTTGCGCACCAGGTTTATGATTGCCCAGCGCAACCGCCTGGTGTCCGCGTGCACCAGGGGCAAATCGGGGGCGATCTGTACCCCGAACGCCATCTCTTTCTCATCCATCCGTGGACGCCACTCGTCCGCTATTTCTGTGACCAATTCGGCGAGCGAGATAGGATAGCGCCGCAGGCCCAACCGGCCCCCTGCTTCCATCTCGGAAAAGTCCAGCAGGGAGTTGATCATGTTCACCAGGTTATCGGTGTGCCGGTTGATCGTCTCCAGGAAACCGCGTTGGCTCTCGTTGAGCGCACCGGCTGAATTGGCGAGCAAGAGTTCGCTGTATCCCTTGATCGCCGTCAGCGGTGTGCGCAGCTCGTGCGAGACGTGGGTGACGAAAGCATCCTTGAGCTGTTCCGCCTCGACCTCGGATGTCACGTCCCGCAGCACGATCACGGTGCCCAAAAGTT
>CAYNVC010000309.1:0-3732 GCA_964400615.1 uncultured Anaerolineales bacterium
CCTCACGAGCTGGCACGGCTCAAAGCACGCCAGGTACCCGACATACGCCGGACGGCCATCACCCTCCCGCCCCCGGCCTGGTCTCTGCCGGACGAGGCAATCGAGCAACTGTCACCCATCGCTGGCGGCACGGCCCGGCTGGAGTTTATCTATTCCCTGCTGGTAGCCACCCAAGTCCTCCAATACGGCAGCCCCGTCACAATCTGGCCCGAGGGAAAGGAACAATTCCTGAGCCAGGGCGAACTGGCTCAACGCGCCATCCTGGCACAAATCTATTTCCGCATGCTGAACTGGAGCGCATTGTGGGAGGTGCTGCGCAAAAGCAAACTGCAACTCAAGCGCGTCCTCAGCAGCATGCGTCAACCGGACGAATTGCGCTCCCACCTGCTCCTCTTCCGCAACGTCGTCCTGCGCTGCCTGGCCTCTCTACCGGATGGCGAATGGGTGGCGCTGGACGACCTGTTTGGCCCAATGCGCACCATCTGGCCCCGGTTCGATTCCTCCGCATGGCAAAAATACTGGCATCGATCCGAAAAACCGGACTGGTTCCTGGCTCAAGGCGGCCGTCCCCTGTCCCCAGATTACGCGGGCGACTGGGAGATGGCCCAGGGCAACTTTATCAGACAGATCATCGCCGGCCCGCTGCACTGGCTGGGGCTGGCCGACCTGCACACGGAGAACGGGCGGCTGACGGCGGCCCGCTTCCACGGCCTGGCCGATCTCTATTGGGACAGGGTCGAAACACCGGGCCTGCCCCCAGGCGCAGCGGCGCAAACCAACTCACTGCCGCCGGAGGAGAGCGTGCGCGTCACCGGCCACACCATCACCATCGCCCCCGCCGCGATCCCGCCCCAGGCACACGCCCTGCTCAACCAGATCGCCCGGCTCGAATCCGCTACCGCCGAACAGTTCGTCTATCACCTGGATGCACAGGCCACGCTCGAGTCCTTCGAGGCCGGGGCCACCCTGGCCGGACTGAACGACTCCTGGGAAAAGGTGCTGCCCATCCCCATGCCGCGCACGATCCACGAGCAACTGGCCGCGTGGTGGGATACCTACGGCCAGGTGCGTATCTATAAAAACGTCACCATCGTGGAGCTCGACGACTATGCGCTGGCAGAGATGAAAGCGGTCACTCCGGTGGAAGATTACATCATCGCCGAAATTTCCCCCCGCCTGATCGTCATCCAGGAAAAAGCCGTCGCACCGCTGATAGAGGCGCTGGAAAAAGCCGGGTACACCCCCAGGCATACGGACAAGGTCTGACATGACAGACGAAATCGACGCACTCCTCAATTCATACCACACCACAACACTGTGGACAATGGCGGACGCCGCCGGACTGCAAGTAACACAGGGGAACAAAAAGCTAAAGAAAAAAGACCTGATCCCCAAAATGCGGGCCGAGTTCTTTACCCAGGAGCGCGTGCGCTCCTCGTGGGATAAATTGAACCAGACGGAACGACAGGTGTTGAACCGGCTGCTGCTGCACGGGGGCCAAGTTACCCGAAAAACCTTCCAGCGTGAGATCATCCGGGCAGGGCTGGCAACACAAGCGCCAGAGATAGAAAAACCCAAGAATCCCTACCGTTACTACTATGGCACCCCTTATGCCAGGAACGTGTACAACGGGGACCCCCAGAGAAAAAATTCCCGCATCTTTGACGACGTTATCGCCCGTCTGACATATCACGGGCTGGTGTTTAGCCGGGGCACGCCAGCGACCACCGGCAACACTCCCTTCAAAATACAGTTCCACCCCGCCGCCACCCTCTACGTTCCCGCCGCCGTCAGGCGCTACCTGCCGGATCCGGAACCTATCCCGCCCCCACTCGCCAATTGGAAACCCACGCGCGTTGAATCCGGCACGCCCGATCTGCTGCTGCGCGACATGTACATTTATTGGGACATGGTGCGCCGCAACAATATCGCTCTCATCAAAAGCGGGTTGGTCAGCAAACGCTGGCTCAAGACGATCAACCAGGCGCTGCTCTCACCCGACCCCCTCGTGAAAGAAGCGATGCGCGAAACTCAGACGGGGAGGCTCCATCTCTTGCGCCAATTGCTGATGAAATGCAAATTGGTGCACAGCGGCAGAAAAACACTGCGCCCAACCGGCGAGGGGCCGCTCCACATCCCAGATTTCTGGGGACTCGGCCAGGCCCAACAATTGAAACTCTGCATAACGGCCTGGGTGGCGCTGGATGAACCGACGGAATTGCCGGACGGCGCTCCCGTGTACAATCCACTCTACCGGCACGCCCGGCAGGCAGTACTCGACGCACTGAAGAAAACACACACCGGCGGCGAGTGGCTGGAAATCGACAATTTCGTGACGCAAATCCAGGCCCAGGATGCAAACTTTTTGTTCGCCGCGCACAGCGACATCGAAAACCACCTCGGACGCCGCTATTACAACTATTCCTACGGCTATTATTACCAAAACCCCCAAGATCTGCTCGAAATATTGGAGCAGTTCGAGGCCGCGTTCGTGACCAGGTGTCTGACCGGCTTTCTGTATCAATCGGGGACGGTAGAACTGGGATACGACGGAGACGCACTCAAAGGGTTCCGCCTGACCCCAACGGGCATGATGGCGCTGGGCATGAATCCGGCCCGGCCACCACAAGACGAAACAGGCAAGCTGATCGTCCAGCCCAACTTTCAACTGCTGGCGCTAGGCCCGGTCAGTCTGGCGCTGCTGGCCCAACTAGACTTGTTCGCCGAGCGGGAAGGGGCGGACATAGGAGCATTCGACTATCGGCTCTCACGCGAGTCGGTCTACCGGGCGCAGCAGATGGGTATGGAGGCAAAGGACATACTCCACTTTTTGGAGCAAAACAGCGAAACCGACCTGCCCCAAAACGTGCGCCGTTCGCTGGACGAATGGGGTGCCAGCCACGAGCGGATTATCTTCCGCACCGGGGTCAGCCTGTTGCAGGCAGCCAGCGCCGACATGCTGGCCCGGTTGATTCAAGAGCCACGCACCGGGGCATACATAGCCCGTCCGGTGACGGACGACGTGGCGCTGCTCAAAAAGGACGGCCAAAAACATCTGATCGCTGCGTTGGTGGAACAGGGGCTTTTTCCCGCCGTCTCTGGCGTCCAGGCGGAGGCATCCGACCACAGCGTCATCGTCCACCAGGATGGAACTATCCACGCCATCCACGCCGTCCCCAGCCTGCACCTGCGCAGGAGGCTCTCTCGTCTGGCGGAAGAGAGTGGGAAGGGAGAGTGGAAACTCACTCCCGCCTCCATTCGCCGGGCCGGGGGGAACAGGACAAAAGTGCTCCAGGTGCTGGAAGAATTGAACAAGCTCAATCGCGGCCCACTCCCGGACCAACTGACCGGGCAGATCAAAGCCTGGGGCAACTATTATGGCAACGCCAGAGCCGAAATGCTCACACTGATCGAGTTCCACGACCAGGCAATCCTCCAAGAACTGACGACCCACCCCGACCTGCAACCATACCTGACCCCATTTTCGACTCAAGACCGGGCACTGGCAGTCGTCAGGGCCGAAAATCTACCCCAGGTGAAGAAAATCCTATCCCTCTTGGGCGTGCAGGTTCAAGACAAGATAACACCGTCCTGAAACATAGCCCGTCGTCCGGGATCGCGGGCGTCCACGCCCGCATGCGGCCAGGATGGCCGCGTTCCGCCGTGCCAGGATGGATCGCGGGCGTCCACGCCCGCATGCGGCCAAGATGGCCGCGTTCCGCCGTGCCAGGA
>CAYNVC010000310.1:0-3726 GCA_964400615.1 uncultured Anaerolineales bacterium
AGTGGCCGCCTCGATGCTGGAGCACGATTTTTTCCGCGGCATGAATTTTACCACCGATCTCTCGGTGCGCGATAAACCTGTCTGGATCGGTATCTCGGAACTGCGCCACGCCCCCTTTTATTACCTGCTGGTGGCACTGCCCCTGCGCCTGCTACGCCACTGCGACGTCACCTTTCAACTCTACGTCGCTCGCTCCGTCTCCTTGCTCCTCTACCTGCTCACCGTTTGGATCGCTGCTTGCATGGTGGCGGAACTGACCCCGTCCGGCCATTTTCTCCGCTGGGCCGTGCCGGGCACGATGGCTCTCCTGCCGGCCTACACCGACCTGATGACCGCGGTCAACAACGACGTGGGAGCGACGGCAATCTTTTCGCTCTTTCTGTGGGGCGCGGTGCGGATGATCCTGCGCGGCGTTTCCCTCCCCCGCTTGCTTTGGGTCTCGTTGGCCGCGGCGCTCTGCGTGTGGACCAAGAACACGGCGGCGGTGGCACTGCTGCTGCTGCCGTTGGCCCTGATCCTGGCCCTGGCGCGGGGGCGCGGAAGTCGCTGGGTATGGATTGCGACCGGCACAGCCGTGGTGATTGCCCTCCGGGCGGTGTTCTCGTGGGGCGACGCTGCGCTGTGGTATCGCAGCACCATTCAGGAAGCGCCGACCGCGCTCGAGACCTGGCGGGCCCCCCTGGGCCGGCGTGCCCTGGCGCTGGAGACGGTGGCCGAGGAGCCGGGGAGACAGGTGGCCCAATTTCTGTTGCGGGAGGACGTAAAGGCGCTGCGGGGGCAAACCATCACACTGGGGGCCTGGATGTGGGCCACAAGTCCGGTGCAGGCTCGTTCACCAATGCTCTTCGACGGGCAGCGGAGCGCCTGGCAACCCGTGGAGGTTGAAGCCGCGCCCACATTTCACGCCTTCACCGCCACCGTCGCCGCCAACGCAAATCAGGTTCAGATCATTCTGCGCCCCCTGTTGAGCCAGGAGCAACAGGTAACATCCACCGTCTACTACGATGGGCTGGTATTAGTAGCAGGGGAGCGCCCTTTGGATTCTCCCCCGGTCTTTGACGATCCAGAGGGGCGGGAGGGTGTGTGGGGGGAGCGGTCATTTGCTAATCTGGCGCGGAACGGCTCGGCCGAGACGGGTTGGCCCCGCGTGCGCCCGTGGGTCAATCGCTTGCTTTATAAATATGCTCGTCGTTCCCCGGTGCAGTTATTGGCCTCGGTATTGGATTGGCGGAGAACCGGGTGGGTGTACAGAATAACGGGTATCAACCTGTTCCAGAGTTTTTGGGCTCGTTTTGGCTGGGGGCACGTTGGCCTTGCCGTGGGGTGGTATTGGGTGCTGGGAGTGATCGCGGCGGCGGGATTGGCCGGTGCGTTGGTGGCCCTGGCGCGGAGGAGGTTGACGTGGCCCTTGCACCTGCGGCGATCTGTGGTATTCTTGACCGTAGCGATGCTGATCGTGTGGGGTAACGCTCTCTTGCGTCCGCACCCGATCGTGGGGCGGGTCTTTATTCCGAGCGCGCGCTATGCTTATCCGGCTATCGTACCCACCGTGCTGATGCTGACGGCGGGATGGCTGGGGTGGGTGCCGTGGCGTGTGCGTGGGAAAATCGGAGTGGGGTTGTTGGTGGGACTGTTGGTGTTGGACATGGCTTCTTTAGCTACAATCTGGGCGTTCTATTATGGAGGATAGGATGATATTTGGAAAAGAAACCAGGATACTGAGTGTGTTGGTTTTGGCGGGCAGCATGTTGCTCGCCGTGGGGCTGTTGGTGGGCCAATCTGGCGATGCGCTGGCCGCAGCAGGTCCAAGTGAACATGTGCCGGACCAGGTGCAAGCTACTCTGGCTACGTCTTTGACCATCTCGGGCCCTGATGTGGCGGAGATAGACGAGGCAGTGACGTATACCGTAAACTTTACAGTCTCGGGAGGGTTGGGAATCGAATATCAGACGCCACCTGGTTTCCTGGTTGTCTCGACGAATCCAACTGCGAGTACGAGTATGAGCAACGCTCTGCGTTGGGATCAGAGCAAATTGACAGGGCGACACGTACTCACGGTCGCCGGCAGACACACCCAGGCCAACTGTCCCACGGCGCGGCACGTGGTGGGATTTTACGACGTTTACAATCCCTCGGGGCTGATTGACCCGGCTCTTAAAGAGACGACAGTGGGCAGTTGTGTTTATTTACCCGTTGTGCTCAAAGGATACCCCTGGGTCTCGCCACTAGGTGTAGAATCCAATCTGTCCCTGGCGTCGGTTACACTGCTGACGCGGACTTTGGATCTGAAAGTCGGGTGGGTGCGCTTAAACGGCAGAATATCGTGGCGTCGTTTGCAACCGAACGAAGGGGATGCCATTCAATGGAATTTGCTCGCCGATTTTGAGGACGAATTGCGCACTTTGAAGGCGGCGGGATTGATCCCAATTGTCGTTGTGGATGATTATCCGCGCTGGGCTACTCTAAATAATGTCCGGAACGATGGGCAGCCGACCTCCTGCGGCCCCCTCCGCGATGACAGGTTTGACGATTTTGCCCAATTCGTGAGCGCACTGGTCGCTCGCTACAAGACCAGCGAGTTTGACGTCCACCATTGGGAGCTGGGCAACGAGCCAGACGTGGACCCCGACCTGGTTCAACCGGACAATATGTTTGGGTGTTGGGGTGACATTGATGATCCTTACTATGGCGGCGAATATTATGGCGAGATGCTCAAAGTGGCGGGAGCGGCGATCAGGAGCACCGACCCGGCGGCCAGGGTATGGATTGGGGGACTGCTTTTGGATAGGCCGAATACGACAGACCCGTACCGGGGCAAACCGGAATTGTTCTTGCAGGGCATCCTGGAAGCAGGGGCGGCTCCGTATTTCGATATAGTGCCTTACCATTCCTACCCTCCATACACGAATAGGAGAGTTGACCACGACAATGCGCTTGACAGTCCCTGGGATCCCTGGGGCGGGGGATACCTGGGTAAAGCGCGTTACCTGCGGCAGTTGATGGACCAATATGGGGTCACAAAACCAGTCTTCCTCAACGAGACGGGCCTGATGTGCCCTTCTTACTACGCGTGGTGTGATCCGCCGGACGGACAGTTTTTCCAGATGCAAGCCGATCACATCGTCCGTGCTTTTGTGAGAGGGATGAGCGAGGACATTATGGGGTTCATCTGGTACACGATCAACGGGCCTGGCTGGAGATACACGGGGTTGCTTGATGGTAGCAATAACCCCAAACCGGTGTACATTGCGTACCAACAGCTTAACACGCAACTGCAATATACAACGTACGCGGGCACCGTGGATTATGGAAGCGGCATAGAAGCGTATTCCTTTGCCCGGGGGCCGGAGAGCGTTCACGTGGTGTGGGCTAAAGAAGACCAACATTTTAACGTTACCGTTCCGCAATCCAAGTTTGTGGGAGCTTACAGCCGTGATGGGGATGTACTCACCCCGACGCTGCAAGGCTCGAATGATGTGTTACAGGTGCAGTTTGAGCCTATTTATATCTTGCGCATTCCCTGATCAAGTCCAGGATAAATTCGTGTGTATTTTGGTTGCCATTCCTGTCTGAACCTGCGCGAGATAGTTTTTTGCGGAGCCGGTGATGCGTTTTCAGAGGTTATATATCGCTTTCCCCAGGACAGTTAGATGCTTGGTAACTCTTTGTCTGGTCTGTATGAGTTTGATAGGTTCTCTGGTTCTGGCCATGGATTTGGGAACAGCA